>NZ_DAOMPX010000030.1:30457-39236 GCF_035445025.1 Citricoccus sp.
GAAGCCCCGGAAGCCCCGGAAGCCCCGGAAGCCCCGGAAGCCCCGGAAGCCCCGGAAGCCCCGGCCTCCGAGGCCCCGACGGCCGCCAGCCGGCCCGAGGGCGAGGCCTCCGGCGTCGGGGACGCCGAGGACGAGGACGCCGAGCAGGCGTCCGACGGTCCGGACCAGGCGGATCCCTTCGCCGTGCCCGCCGATCCCCTGGCCCTGATCTTCCAGGCGCCGGACCTCTCGGCCATCACACCGGTTCCCACCCGGCGCCGTGACCGCGATGACCGGGATGCCGACGAGGGCCTCGCGGATGCGGATGACCGGGAGGCCCGTGACTCCGGTGACGACGGCGACGACCAGGGTGACGGAGAGGCCGAGGGGCGCTCGTCCGGTTCGCGCCGGTCCCGGCGCCGGCGCTCCCGGGGCCGCACCGGCGGCGGGGCCGCACAGGACTCCCGGGACGCAGAGGCCGGCGGCCGGGACGATGACACCTCCACCGCAGCGGACGGCGAGACGTCCGAGGACGAGCGCGGCGGTGACGGAAACGGGGACGGCTCGGGCACGCGCCGTCGTCGTCGCCGCCGTCGCGGAGACGTGGACATGGAGCTGGAGGGCGGCTCGGACGACGACCCGGAGAACACCGTCACCCGGGTCCGTGCCCCCCGTCAGTCCGCCGCCGCGGCGACCGGCCCGCAGGGCGTGACGAGCCTGAAGGGCTCCACCCGGCTGGAGGCCAAGCGCCAGCGCCGGCGCGAGTCCCGTTCCGGGGGGCGCCAGCGCCGCCACGTCATCACCGAGGCCGAGTTCCTGGCCCGCCGCGAGTCCGTGGACCGCAAGATGCTGGTCCGCCAGCGCGAGCAGCGGATCCAGATCGCGGTGATGGAGGACGGCGTGCTCGCGGAGCACTTCGTCTCCAACACCACGCAGGACTCGATGATCGGCAACGTCTACCTGGGCAAGGTGCAGAACGTGCTGCCGTCCATGGAGGCCGCGTTCGTGGACATCGGCCGGGGCCGCAACGCCGTGCTGTACGCCGGTGAGGTCAACTGGGATGCCGCCAACCTCGAGGGCAAGGCCCGCAAGATCGAGAACGCCCTGAAGTCCGGGGACTCCGTGCTCGTCCAGGTCACCAAGGACCCGGTGGGCCACAAGGGTGCGCGCCTGACCAGCCAGATCTCCCTTCCGGGGCGGTACCTGGTGTACGTGCCGGGAGGCTCGATGACGGGCATCTCCCGCAAGCTCCCCGACGTGGAGCGGTCTCGCCTGAAGAAGATCCTCAAGGACCACCTGCCGGAGAACGCCGGCGTCATCGTGCGCACCGCTGCCGAGGGGACCTCGGAGCAGGAGCTGATGAACGACATCAACCGCCTGCGCGCCCAGTGGGAGGGCATCGAGGCGAAGTCGAGGTCCACCAAGACCCTGGCCCCCGAGCTGCTGTACTCGGAGCCGGACCTGACCATCAAGGTGGTCCGGGACGTGTTCAACGAGGACTTCTCCGGGATGGTCGTCCAGGGCCCCGAGGTCTGGGACAACATCGAGGCCTATGTCACCTACGTGGCGCCGCACCTGCTGGACCGGCTCTCGCAGTGGAAGCCCGAGGACCACGGCGGCGAGGACCTGTTCGCGTCCCACCGGATCGACGAGCAGCTGCACAAGGCGCTCGAGCGCAAGGTCTTCCTGCCCTCCGGCGGTTCGCTGGTGATCGACCGCACCGAGGCGATGACCGTGGTGGACGTCAACACCGGCAAGTTCACCGGCTCCGGCGGCAACCTGGAGGAGACGGTCACCAAGAACAACCTCGAGGCGGCGGAGGAGATCGTCCGCCAGCTGCGCCTGCGGGACATCGGCGGCATCATCGTCATCGACTTCATCGACATGGTCCTCGAGTCCAACCGCGACCTCGTGCTGCGCCGGATGGTGGAGTGCCTCGGCCGCGACCGCACCAAGCATCAGGTCGCCGAGGTCACCTCGCTGGGACTGGTCCAGATGACGCGCAAGCGCATGGGCACCGGCCTGGTGGAGATCTTCTCCGAGACCTGCGAGCAGTGCAACGGCCGCGGCATCATCATCCACGACGTCCCCGTGGAGCACCGCCGCGCCCACAACTCCCAGGGCGAGCCCCGCTCCAGCGGGGGCGGCGGAGGCGGGGGCGGTGCCGCAGCGGACACCGGCGACGCCGGCCGCAAGTCCTCGCGCAGCGAGCGGCGGCGCCGCAGCCGCGAACGCCAGGCCGAGCGTGAGCGCGAGGAACTGCAGGAGGCACCGGTCGAGCAGCAGCTCAGCCCGGAGGAGGAGGCCGATCGCAAGGCCCGCGCCGAGGCCGCCCGGGCCGCCCTGCGCAACATCGCCGCGGCCACCCAGCACGCCCACGAGCCGGCCGGATCGGACCAGGCGGGAGAGGCCACCGGGGCCGCCGAGACCACGGGCGCGGCGGAGTCCGCGCAGCCCACGACGTCGGCGGAGACCGCCCAGCCTGCGGCACCGGCCGGCGGTTCCGGTCGCCGCCGGTCCCGGCGTGCCGGCAGCGACCAGGGTCAGCCGGGCCGGCAGGGTGACCAGGCCCAGCAGCCCGAGACCGACCGCGCCGTCGCCGCGGGGCAGCCGGCCGCCGCCGCGCAGGTCACCGAGCAGGCCGAGGGGGGCGCGTCCGGGCCCACCCTGACGATCGCGGGGGAGACCGTGGAGGTCCCCCGGGGGCGTCGCGGGTCGCGCCGGGCGAGCAGCCGGAAGGACCTGTCGAGCCTGGAGGACGCGCTGGACCAGCGGGGCCCCACGCAGGAGCCGAGGGAATCGCGCGAGCAGCCCGAGCCGCAGGCGTCGGCCGCCCCGGCCCAGCGGTCCCCTGAACCGGCGCCCGCGCAGACGGCACCGGTTCAGGCCCCGGCCGCGCAGGTTCCGGCGGCCCAGGCCGCCCCGGCCCGTCGCCGTCGTCGGGCCGCGTCCTCGGACGGGACCTCCGGGGAGATCCAGACCGTGGAGGTGACCGCGGCCTCCAGCAGCGGCCACCGGTTCAGCGCCTCGGTCGGCACCGCCGGGACGGGAGCCGCCGCGGCCGGTGAGTCCGCCACGGAGGGCGCTGGGGGTGCGGCCCAGGCCGCGGCGCCGTCGATCATCGGCGTCGGGGTCAAGGCCGAGGACATCACCCGCACGGAGTAGTCCGGGTCCGTCCCGAGCGCCGCGGCCGTCGACCGGCCGCGGCGCGCCGTCCCACCGGCATTTGGCCCAGCGGGGGCCCGGCGGGTAGGATAGTCACTCGGTGCTGCGCCGCCGTCGTTTCTTCTCTGCCCCTGGTGTTGGGCGTCGGAAGGCCCGCCGGTCCGCCTCAAGGTATCGCCCCCGCTGTCCGGGACCGTCCGCATTCGCCGGCCGGACACCGCTGGTTTGGGCAGGCCCTGAGTGCAGCAGAACAGAATCGTCATCGTCGAGAGAAGTGAGTCCCAAGTGGTGTACGCGATTGTCCGCGCTGGCGGCCGCCAGGAAAAGGTTTCCGTCGGAGACCTCGTTACCCTTGACCGCGTCGCCGCTGAGGCCGGAAGCTCCCTGGAGCTGCCCGCCGTCATGCTGGTGGACGGGGACAAGGTGACCACCGGTGCTGATGACCTGGCCAAGGTCAAGGTCACCGCCGAGGTCGTCGACCATTCCCGTGGCAAGAAGATTGTCATCCAGAAGTACAAGAACAAGACCGGCTACAAGAAGCGCCAGGGCCACCGGTCCGAGCTGACCACCGTCAAGGTCACCTCGATCGCCTGATCCTGCGCCTCCCGGGCTAGCCCGGTCACGCACAACCAGACCCCGCGGTTCCTGGCGAGAAGCCACCGGCCGCACCACCCCGAAGGATTGAACAATGGCACACAAGAAGGCCGGTAGTTCCTCGAAGAACGGCCGCGACTCCAACCCGCAGTTCCTCGGCGTCAAGCGCTTCGGCGGCCAGGCCGTCAACGCCGGTGAGATCCTGGTCCGCCAGCGCGGCACCAAGTTCCACCCGGGCGCCAACGTCGGCATCGGCAAGGACGACACCCTGTTCGCCCTGTCCGCCGGTGCCGTGGAGTTCGGCAACCGCCGCGGCCGCAAGGTCGTCAACATCGTTCCTGCCGCCGCTGAGTGATCACTCGCGTGACGGCACCGGGAGCATGAGCCCCCGGACCTGAACATCGCCCCGGCGGGGGCGGGCCAGCCTGGTCCGCCTCCGCCGGAGTCGTTAACAGGCACCGGTCACGGCACACTCCCTGCGGGAGTACGTCAGACTGGAGACCAGCAACACCAACAACGCCCCGGCAGAGCGGGTGCGGCAGAGAGGCGGCCATGGCGGCATTCGTGGACCGGGTGGTCCTGCACGTTTCCGGCGGACACGGAGGCCACGGCGTGGCCTCCGTGAAGCGGGAGAAGTTCAAGCCCCTGGGCGGCCCCGACGGCGGCAACGGCGGCGACGGCGGGGACGTCACCCTGGTGGTGGACTCCCAGACCACCACGCTGCTGTCCTACCACCACGCCCCCCACCGGCACGCCGGCAACGGCGGTCCCGGCAAGGGAGACTTCCGGCACGGGGCCCACGGTGAGTCCCTCACGCTCTCCGTCCCGGACGGCACCGTCGTCAAGGACATCGAGGGCAACATCCTCGCCGACCTCGTCGGTCACGGCGCCTCCTACGTGGTGGCCCACGGTGGCCAGGGCGGCCTGGGCAACGCGGCGCTGGCCTCGCAGAAGCGCAAGGCCCCCGGCTTCGCCCTGCTCGGGACCCCCGGTGAGGAACTGGACATCGTCCTGGAGCTCAAGTCAGTGGCGGACATCGCCCTGGTGGGCTTCCCCTCGGCCGGCAAGTCCTCGCTGATCGCCGCCCTGTCCGCGGCCCGGCCCAAGATCGCCGACTACCCGTTCACCACCCTCGTGCCGAACCTGGGCGTGGTGCAGGCCGGCGACGTCCGGTTCACCGTGGCCGACGTCCCGGGCCTGATCCCGGGTGCCTCCGAGGGCAAGGGCCTGGGCCTGGAGTTCCTGCGCCACGTGGAGCGCTGCGCCGCGCTGGTGCACGTGCTGGACTGCGCCTCGCTGGAGTCCGACCGGGACCCGCTGGCCGACTTCGAGGCGATCGAGGCCGAGCTGGCGGCCTACGCCGTGGAACCGACCTTCGCCCAGGCCGGGGAGGGTGTCGTCCCCCTGAACGAGCGGCCACGCATCGTGGCCATGAACAAGACGGACCTGCCGGACGGCCAGGCGATGGCCGAGATGGTGCGGGAGTCCCTCGAGGCCCGCGGACTGCGCGTCTTCGAGGTCTCCGCGGTCTCGCACAAGGGCCTGGACCCGCTGAAGTTCGCCATGGCCGGGCTCGTCCAGGAGGCCCGGGACCGGATGCCGGAGCCCGTGGAGACCGCCGAGCCCGTGGTCGTCCGGCCGCGGTCCGTGCGCGCCAAGGAGTTCGAGATCACGCGCGAGGAGCGCAACCTCGAGCCCCTGTTCCGCGTGCGCGGCACCAAGCCGGAGCGCTGGATCGCCCAGACCGACTTCACCAACGACGAGGCCGTGGGCTACCTGGCCGACCGGCTCAATCGCCTGGGCGTGGAGGACGAGCTCTTCAAGCAGGGCGCCAAGCCGGGTGACGCCGTGGTGATCGGCAGTGACGACAACGGCGTGGTCTTCGACTGGGAGCCCACCATGGCCGCCGGAGCCGAGCTGCTGGCCGGCCCGCGCGGGGCCGACCTGCGCATGGAGGAGCGGTCCCGCCCCACCCGCGAGCAGAAGCGCCAGGAGCTCGAGGACCGCAAGGCGGCCCGGGCCCGCACCCAGGCCGAACTGGAGGCCGAGCGCCGGTCGGGCATCTGGACGGAACGCTATGCGCGGGACACGGACGGCGAGAACGCCGGGACGGGGAGTGCCGAAGGGCCCGTCGATGGCTGAGCGGGTCATGAACCCCGTCACCGGACGGGACACCCTGCACCGAGCCCGCCGCCTGGTCATCAAGATCGGCTCGTCCTCGCTGACCACGCCCACCGGGGTCGACCACGCGGCCATCAACTCCCTCGTGGACACCATCGCGGCCGTGCGCTCGCGCGGCACCGAGGTCGCCCTGGTGTCCTCGGGCACCATAGCGGCGGGCATCCACCCGTTGGGCCTGGGCAAGCGACCGCGGGACCTGGCCACCCAGCAGGCCGCGGCCGCCGTGGGGCAGGGCAAGCTGCTGGCGCACTACGCCGCGTCCTTCGCCCGGCACCAGACCGAGGTGGCCCAGGTGCTGCTGACCGCCGAGGACCTGATCCGCCGCACCCAGTACACGAACGCGTTCCGGGCGCTGAACCGGTTGCTGGCCCTGGCGGTGGTGCCGATCATCAACGAGAACGACACGGTGACCACCGCGGAGATCCGGTTCGGGGACAACGACCGGCTCTCCGCCCTGGTGGCCAACCTGCTGCGCGCCGACGCGCTGCTGCTGCTCACCGACGTCGACGCCCTGTACACCGGCCCGCCCTCGCGGCCCGGTTCCCAGCGCATCCCCGCCGTCGCCTCCCGGGCCGACCTGGAGGACGTCGCGATCGGCCGGTCCGGCCCGGCCGGCGTCGGGACCGGGGGCATGGTCACCAAGGTGGACGCCGCCGGGATCGCCACCGGCTCGGGCATCCACGCCCTCGTCACCTCCGCGGCCAACGCCAATCGCGCGCTGGCGGGGGAGGACGTGGGCACCTGGTTCCAGGCCTCCGGCAGGCGCAGGACCGCGCGGAGCACCTGGCTCGGGCTGCTCGCCGAGGTGCACGGCCGGGTGGTGCTCGACGACGGCGCCGTCACCGCCGTGGTGCGGAACAAGAGGTCCCTGCTCCCGGCTGGGATCACCGGAGTGGAGGGCCGCTTCGACGCCGGTGACCCGATCGAGCTGGCCGACGCCCGGGGCACCGTGGTGGCCCGCGGACTGGTGAACTACTCCTCCTCGGAGTTGCCCCCCATGCTGGGGCGCACCACCGCCGACCTGCGCGAGGAGCTCGGCCCGGAGTACCAGCGCCCCGTGGTGCACACGGACGATTGTGTCCGGCTCTCGGCCCGGGCCCAGCGCCGCCGGTAGACTCCGGGGCATGCCCAACAGTGCCGCTGAGAACGCCGTGACCGCCGAGACCGTCGAGACCGCCCCGGACGCCCCGATGTCCGGGAGCGGTGGGGCCGACGTGCCGGAGGAGGTCCGCGAGGCCATCCGGTCCGTCGGCGAGCGTGCCCGGCGGGCCCGCCACGAACTGGCCACCGCGGGCCGGGCCCGCAAGGATGAGACGCTGCGGGCGATGGCCGCGAAGCTGCGGCTGAACACCCGGCACCTGATCGCGGAGAACAAGAAGGACGTGGCGGCCGGCCGCGAGTCCGGGACGTCCGAGGCGATGCTGGACCGGTTGTCCCTGGACGAGGCGCGGATCGAGGCCCTGGCCGTGGCGCTGGAGGAGCTGGCGGCCCTGCCGGACCCGGTCGGTGACGTGGTGCGCGGCCGCAACCTGCCGAACGGACTGCGGATGACCCAGGTCCGGGTCCCGCTCGGCACCGTGGGCGCCATCTACGAGGCCCGCCCCAACGTGACCGTGGACATCGCCGGGCTGGCCCTGAAGTCCGGCAACGCCGTCATCCTCCGCGGCGGTTCGGCCGCCCGGAACACCAATGCCGCGCTGATCTCGATCCTGCGCGAGGTCGCCGGGGACCAGGGCTTCGAGGCGGACATCATCCAGGGCATCGACCAGTACGGACGCGCCGGCGCCACCGCCCTGATGTCCGAGCGGGGCTCGGTGGACGTGCTCATCCCGCGCGGCGGCCACGACCTGATCCAGTCCGTGGTGCGCACGGCCAGGGTCCCCGTCATCGAGACCGGCGAGGGCAACGTCCACCTGTTCATCGACGCCTCCGCGCCCGTCAAGATGGCCGTGGACATCGCCCTGAACGCCAAGACGCAGCGGGTCTCGGTGTGCAACGCCGCCGAGACCCTGCTCATCCACGCCCAGGCGGAGGAGGCCGGCCGCGAGGTGTTGCGGGCCCTGTCCCGCACCGGCGTGTTCCTGCACGTGGACGAGGGCGCCCGCGCCTGGCTGCCGGACGGCGCCCAGGCCGAGACCGCTCGGGACGAGGACTGGGGACGGGAGTACCTGGCCCTGGAGATGGCCGTGAAGACGGTGGGATCCCTGGACGAGGCGATCGAGCACATCCAGCGCTGGTCCACCGGCCACACCGAGGCCATCGTCACCAACGACCTGGCCAACGCGGACCGCTTCGTCACCGAGATCGACTCCGCCGCGGTGATCGTCAACGCCTCCACCCGTTTCACCGATGGCGGTCAGCTGGGCCTGGGCGCCGAGGTGGGCATCTCCACGCAGAAGATGCACGCCCGCGGACCCATGGGCCTCGAGGAGCTCACCACCACCAAGTGGGTGCTTCGCGGGGAGGGCCAGGTCCGGATCTGAACGGGGGACGTACTAGGATGGGGCCCAGACATCACCGTGACCTGTGGCCGGATGACCGGCCCCTTCGAGGGAGATCCACCAGATGAACACCATCACCGCCCTGACCGTCCTGGCCGCCGAGGAGCACCTCGTGGTCAACCCGCTGTTCCTGCCGGCCCCGGTCATCGGCGTGGGTTCCTTCCTGCTCTTCCTGCTGATGCTGGCCGCCGTCATGGGCCTGCGCTCCGTCGGCCGGCGCCACGAGGTGCCGGGCGTCGACGACTACCACCAGGGTCGTGGCTACGACGAGCGCGAGCACAGCCACTGGGGAACCCACTGATCCTCCGCCGAACTCCCGCCGCGTAGTGACCGACTCACTCCCCGAGCCCACCCAGACC
>NZ_DAOMPX010000031.1:0-38262 GCF_035445025.1 Citricoccus sp.
CGCCCGGCGGGGAGATCCCCACCGGGCGTTCTGGCACGCGGTGCCCTGCGACGCGGCCTGGCCGTCGTCGGGCGGGCTCAGGCCTCGATGCCGAGCTTGCGGCGCTGGCGCTGCTGGTTGACGAAGACCAGGGCCAGCAGGCCGAAGGCCGTCAGCAGCACCGCGGTGACCTGGAAGGCCAGCTGGTAGCCGTCGGCCGGCGTCACGGCCCGGCCGATGAGGAAGCCGCCGATGGCCGGGGCGAAGACGCCGCCGGTCGTCAGCACGGCGTTGGCCACGTTCAGGTGGGCCCCGCGCTGGGAGATCGTGGTCAGCTCACCGACGATCAGGTAGGTGATGGCGAACAGCGCCGGGGCGGTGCCGAAGCCGAAGCTCATCAGGGCCAGGGCCAGTGCCGGGGAGGCGACGAGGGTGGAGGCCAGCAGGGACAGCCCGGCCGCGGTGCCGGCCAGGCCCAGGGTCCAGCCGCGGGAGCGCCGGCTCGGCACGCCCCGCTGGTCCAGGCGCTGGATCATCGCGTTGAGCCCGATCGTCGCCACGACGCCCCAGGCGGCGGGCAGGGCGATCAGCGCACCGGCCTGCTGGCCGGAGAAGCCCATGACGTTCTGGAAGTAGGCCGGGCCCCAGGACATGGCCAGGGTGAAGGTCCAGTAGCCGAAGAAGGACGCCAGGACCGCGAACAGCCACGTGGGATTGGCGATGGTCTTGAAGAACGGGACCTTCTCCTCGCTCACGCGCGGGGCCTCGGGCAGCGGGGCCTGCACCGCGGTGCCCTCGATCTCCCGTTCCACGGCCAGGGACGTGTACGGTCCCTCCTTGCCCAGCCACATCCAGACGGCGCACCAGGCCACGCCGACCACGGCCAGCGCCACGAAGGCGGTGCGCCAGCCGTGCTGGGTGACCACCCAGGCCAGGACGGGCGCGAAGGCCACGATGCCGAGCGTCACGCCCGAGGAGGCCACCGCGGCGGGGGTGGCGCCCTTCTTGGAGGGGAACCACTTGTAGATGGCGTGCATCAGCACCGGTGCGAGCGGGCCCTCGCCGGCGCCCAGGGCCAGCCGGCTGATCCACAGGGCGGGCAGCGTGGCGAAGACGACCACGGGCATCACGGACAGGGACCAGATCAGGCACATCACCAGCAGCAGGGTCTTGGCCTTGATCCTGTTGGCCAGGGGGGCCGCCACGAGCTGGGCCAGCCCGAAGGTCAGGAACATGGCGCTGGAGACCAGGCCGAACTGCTCCGGGGTGATGTCCAGTTCCTCCATCAGCGGCACGGCGGCGATGCCCAGCACGGCCTTGTCCGCCCAGCTCAGCATCATCAGGAACAGCAGCAGCCCGGTCAGCATCCACGCGTACCGGGTGCGCTTGCGGGGGGACCAGTACCGGGGGTCGCCGCTGTCGAAGGGCGGGGCGCTCGGCAAGCGGGTCTGCGCCGTGGGCGCTTGGGTGAGGGTCATCGGATTCTCCTGTGAGGGGACCGTGGGGGTCGGTGAGGAACGTCTGCAGGCGAATCTAGGAGCGTGTGAACTGGGGCACATAGGTGGCTTTTCGTCCAGTGAGAAGTGGGCCTGAGGGGGAGGCGGATGGTCGGGCACAGTGGGGGAAACCACTGGAACCACGGAAGGCCCCCACATGGACGACCACCGCAGCACCGCGCACCCCGACCAGGACCGGACCGGGCTGAAGGTCGTCACCCTGGGCACGGCGGCCGGACCGGCGATCCGCTCCGAATGCGCCGGCATCGCCACGGCGATCATCGTGGACGGGGTCCACTACCTGGTGGACTTCGGCCTGGGGATCACCCGGGCCTCCCACGAGGCCGGACTGCGCGGGGAGAACCTGCGGGCCTGCTTCGTGACCCACCTGCACTCCGACCACGTGGCCGAGCTGCCCGCCTACCTGCTGTGGAACTGGGGCCAGCCCGTGCAGGGCTTCACCGAGCCCGTGAAGATCCTCGGGCCCGGTTCGGCGGACCCGGAGGCGGGCGCCGTGGGCCTGGCCGGGCTGGTCGACCACGTGCTGCGCGGTTACTCCTACGACATCGACGTGCGCATCGTCGACGAGGGCCGCCCGCCGCTGTACGACCTCGTCACCGTGGAGGAGATCCGCCTGCCGGGCTCCGCCGCCGGCGCCACGGGGGAGTCGACGCCGGCCATGGAGCCCTTCCTCGTCTACGCGGACGAGCGGGTGCGCGTCAGCGCGATCCTGGTGGAGCACCCGCCGATCTTCCCGGCCTACGCGTTCCGCTTCGACACCGCCTACGGATCCGTGGTGGTCTCCGGGGACACGACCGAGTCCCAGAACATGGTCCGGCTCGCCGCCGGCACGGACCTGCTCATCCACGAGAGCGTCTACCTCGACTTCTACCGCGCACGGGACTTCGGCCCGGAGTTCCTCAATCACCAGCTCATCGCCCACACCACCCCGGAGGGGGTCGGCCGGGTGGCCACCGCGGCCCGGGCGGGGCGCGTGGTGCTCTCCCACCTGGCCGGCGTCGCCACGGACGAGCAGTGGACGGCGGGCGTGCGGACCGAGTACGACGGGCCGGTCACCGTGGCCCGGCCGGGCACGGTCTTCGAGGTCGTCGGCAGCGGGACCCTGGCGGGAGCGGGTGTGGGCACGTCCGCCTGAGCCGTCCTAGACCGACCGGTTCAGGGACCGGGTGATCGCCGCGGAGGCCACCTGCAGGGCGGGCACGATCCGCTGGAAGTCCGTGATACGGGACAGGTTGACGATCCCCAGCGCGGCGATCACCTCGCCCTCCATCCCGCGGACCGGCACCGCCAGGCCGTAGGCCCCGGAGGAGTGCTCCCCCTCCGTGGTGGCGTACCCGCGCTCGCGCACCCGCTCCAGCTCCTCGTCCAGGCGGGGCCGGTCGGCGATGCTCTTGCGGGTCTCCGGGGTCAACCGCGCGGCGGCGGCCTCGACCACCTCGGCGGGACCGTGCGCCAGCAGCACCTTCCCGCCGGCGCTGGTGTGCAGGGGCAACCGGTCCCCGGGGCGCGCGATCGGGGCGCCGACGCGAGTGCCGGCGATCCGGTCCAGCAACAGGGCCTCGGTGCCGTCGAGGATGAACAGGTTCACGATCTGCCGGGTGGCGAAGAGGACGTCCTGCATGTAGGGCGCGGCCGTCTGGCGCAGCCCGCGCTCCAGCGGGGCGAGCAGGCCCAGCTGCGCGATGCGCGGCCCCACCGCGTAGGAGCCGTCCTCGCCGCGGCTGAGGGCCCCCCACTCGGCCAGGTCCCGCAGCAGCCGGTAGCAGGTGGCCACGGGCATGCCGGTACGGCGGGAGATCTGGGACAGGTTCTGGCGGACGTGCTGGGCGTCGAAGGAGCCCAGCACCTCGAGCGCCCGCGAGGTCACGGAGCGTCCTGGAGCGTGTGCGTTGCCGGCCACGGACCCGCCTTATCACTGGATGGAAAACTGGGGATAGTCTACGGGCCCCGGTGGCCAGAATGACCCTATGGACCTTCAGGCGATCAGTGACCTCGTGGGCGCCGTGTCGGTCCCCCTGTTCGCCGTCACCAGCATGGCCGCCGTCGGGCTCGGCCAGACCGTGCGCCAGTTCATCGCCCCGCTGCGCAGCGGCCGGCTCCTGGTCTCCGGCGCCGTGGCCAACTTCCTCATCGCCCCGGCCCTGGCCCTGGTGCTGACCGCCGTCCTGCCCATCCCCGCGGACGCCCGCATGGGGCTGATGGTCCTGGCCTGCGCGGCCGGCGCTCCCTTCGCGCTGAAGCTGACCCGGCTGGCCCGGGGGGACATGCCCTCCGCCTCCGCGCTGCTGGCCGTCATGCTCGTGGCCACCACGCTGTTCATGCCCGTGGTGCTGCCGATGCTGCTGCCGGGGGCGGAGGTCTCGCCGGCCAGCATCGCCGCGGTCCTGCTGCCCACGATGCTGCTGCCCCTCGGCGCGTCCATCGCCGTGCGCCAGCTCAGTCCAGGACTGGCGGCGCGGTTGCAGGGGCCGGTCCAGCGCCTGAGCTTCTGGTCCATGCTCGTGATGCTCGCCAACCAGTTCCTCGCCGGCCACCGGGAACTGGCCGGGCTCATCGGGACCGGGACCGTCCTGGCGATCGTGCTGTTCACCCTGGCCAACCTCGCGGCCGGGTGGGCGCTGGGGGCCATCAAGCCCGGGGTTGGCCCGATCGTGGGCATCTCCGCCTCCCAGCGCAACATGGGCGTGGCCACGCTGGTGGCCGTGGCGAACTTCGGGGACTCCGCCGCGGTGGTCACCGTCGTGCTGGCCGGATTCCTGGCCCTCATCCTCCTGCTCCCGCTGACCTGGCTCACGGGCCGGGCCGGGCGCGGTGGCCGTGCCCCGGTGGCTACAGTCTGACCTGCGCTGTCACAAGGTGTCGGGACTTCATAGGTTCATCCTATGAGAGTTATTGAATGATTCAGTTTTACTTCATCAGCGATCGGGGACACAGTGGTCTACATCACGCCGCGCTGACGCGGCATCCCCATCCGCTGTCCTCAAGGAGTACCCGTGCAGCCAGCACCGGAGAACGGCCTCGCGCCGCGCATCGTCACCCTCGGCACCGCCGGCGGCCCACGCTGGTGGGCCTCGCAGGAAGGCCGCCATCGGCATGGCATCGCCACCGCCGTGGTGGTGGGGGACGCGTACTACCTGGTGGACGTGGGGCTGGGTGCCGGACGGCAGCTCGAGAAGGCCGGCCTGTCCTTCGACGGCATGCGCGCGGTGTTCGTGACCCACCTGCACTCGGACCACACGGTCGATCTCGCCAGCCTCCTGCTCATGGGCCTGTACGAACGGGACCTCGCGGCCCTCGACCCGATCAGGATCATCGGCCCCGGCGACCGCGGTGCGCTGCCCCCGGTCTCGCCGCGGGCCGACGTCGCCCCTCAGCCGGTGTTCCCGCAGAACCCGACGCCGGGCATCCGCGGCATGGTGGACTCGCTCGTGCAGGCCTACGCCACCGACGTCAACGACCGGGTGCTCGACGCGCTGCGTCCCTCGCCGTTCGACTGCTTCACCGCCACCGATATCGCCATCCCCGAGGGCATCGGATACCACCCCAACGCCAACCCCACCCCCGCGGGCATGGCCCCCTTCGAGGTCTACCGCGACGAGCTGGTGACGGTCACGGCCATCCTCGTCGAGCACCCGCCGGTCGCCCCGGCCTTCGCCTTCCGCTTCGACACCGTGGCGGGCTCGGTGACGATCTCCGGTGACACCACGGCCACCGACAACCTCGTCACCCTCGCCCGGGACACCGACCTGCTGCTCCACGAGGCCATCGACTTCGACTGGGTCGAGGCCCGGTACGGCGGCAGCCCCACCGAGGCCGACCGCGCCTCGATCGACCACCACCGCAAGTCCCACACGAGCCCCGAACAGGCCGTCGAGCTCGCCGAACGGGCCGGCGCCGCCCGCCTGGCCCTGCACCACCTCGTCCCGGGCCACACGCCGGAACAGCGGTGGCGGGACCTGGCCTCGGAGTTCTCCGGCGAGTTCTTCGTCCCCGAGGACCTGGCCACCATCCCCTTTGCCCGCACGACTGCGGACGCCCATACTGCTGCCCTGAAGGTAGGTGCCCTGCGATGACGCACACTGCAACGACGCCCGGCCCGGAGGCCATGGAGATCTCGACCTCGCTCAACACGACGATGATGCGCCGCATCCTCGCCTCGAGCTTCCTGGGGTCGATGATCGAGTTCTACGACTTCATCCTCTTCGCCACCGCGGCCTCGATCGTCTTCAGCCAGGTCTTCTTCGCCGGCATCGATCCCGGACTCGGCCTGTTCGTCTCCTTCACGATCCTCGCGGTCGGCTACATCGCCCGTCCCCTCGGCGGCGTCGTCTTCGGCCACTTCGGCGACCGGCTCGGCCGCAAGGGCGTGCTCGTGACCTCGATGATGCTCATGGGCGCCACGACCGTGGCCATCGGCCTGCTGCCGCCGACGGCCATGATCGGCATCGCCGCGCCGATCCTGCTCGCCGTCTTCCGGGTCATCCAGGGCCTGGCGGTCGGCGGGGAGTGGGGCGGGGCCATGCTGATCGCCCTGGAGCACGCCCCGGCCCAGCGTCGCGGGTTCGCCGCGAGCTTCGCCAACATGGGCGGTCCCGCCGGGGCGATCCTGGCCACCGTGGTGATGTCCGTGTTCACCATGCTCCCGGACGACCAGTTCATCAGCTGGGGCTGGCGCGTCCCGTTCCTGCTCAGCGCGGTGCTGGTCCTGATCGGCCTGGTCGTGCGCCTCAAGGTCCACGAGTCACCGCTGTTCGCCAAGCTCGAGGACACGGCCGAGGAGCGCAAGATCCCGCTGCTCGAGGTGATCACGAAGTACCCCAAGAACCTCACCCTGGGCATCGTCGCCGGGATGAGCTCCTACACCGTGCAGGGACTCATGACCGTCTGGGCCATCTCCTACGTCATCAACGAGGGCCTGGACCAGACGCACACGCTCTGGGTCAAGGCGCTCGGGGCGGCCTCGACCGTCGTCGTCGTGTGGTTCGCGTCCCGGCTGTCCGACCGGGTGGGCCGGCGCCCCGTGATGATCGTCGGGATGCTGATCGGCGCGGCCGCCGCCTTCCCGGTCATGCAGCTGCTGGACCTGGGCACCCTCTGGGCGTTCCTGCTGGCCCTCATCCTGACCCAGGGCTTCGTGCAGGGCACCATCTTCGGTCCCTTCGGTGCCTTCTGCGCCGAACTGTTCCCCACCCGCATCCGGTACACCGGCTCGTCGCTGGTCTACCAGGCCTCCTCGACCCTGGGCGCCGGCTTCACCCCGATGATCGCCTCGGGCCTGGTCGCCTTCGCCGGCGGCTCGCTGTGGCTCATCGGCGCCGTGTGGATCGTCGTGTACCTGGTGGCCGTCCTGGCGACCCTGGCGGTCAAGGAGGGCCGCGACGCGGACCTCGAGGGCGACATGCGCTGACAGCTCCTACCCGTGCCCGGGCGCGCGGCCGGACGGCATCTGCTCGTCCAGCCGCGCGCCCTCCGCCGTGCACAGCGAGATGAGCTCCCGCAGCCGGCGGCTGCGGCGTTCCTGCACGTAGGCGAAGCAGATGTCACTGGGCTCGAAGTTCAGCAGGGGGATGGGGACGATGGGGAACCCGTCATAGGACATGTCCACGGGCGGACGCTGCACGAGGACGCTCCACCCCAGCCCGCGCCCGACGAGCCCGCGGACCGCCTCGAGGCTCGTGGAGCGCCAGCGGATGTTCGGCTCCAGGCCGAGGGCGCGCAGCTTGGGGATCTGGTTGTCCCGGACCGCGGGCACGTCCAGCAGCACGAACGGGTCGTCACCGAACTCGGCGACCTCCACCGCCTCCCGGGACGCCAGGCGGTGCCCGGGGTGCACGAGCGCGTACCCCTGACCCCGGCGGATCACCTCGTGGTGCACGCCGTCGATCAGGTGCCCGGTGTGGGTGATGACGGCGTCGAACCGTCCCTCCAGCATCTGCCGCTGCAGGTCCCGGCCGTCGCCCTCCACGATCTGGACGGACACCTCGGGATGGGGCACGATGAACCGCTCGGCGATGAACGGGACCCAGAACGGCGCCACGGCGGTGTAGCACCCGATGCTGAGCGGACCCACGAGCTGGCCGGCCCGGTCCGCCATCTCCTGCTGGACGTCGGCGGCACGGCGCACCAGCTCGCGTGCGTCCACCAGGAAGCGGCGCCCGGCCGAGGTCAGCTGGATGCCGTGCGAGCGGGTGCGGACCATGAGCTGCTGGCCGACCGCCCGCTCGAGTTCGGTCAGGGACTGGGACATCGCGGCCTGGGAGATGTGCACCGACTCGGCGGCCGCCGTCACGGTCCCCGCGTCCGTGGCCGCGAGGAAGTGCTGCAGTTGCCGCAGCGTGAAACGGAAGGGGTCCATCGCGTCCGCCTATCCTCCGGAGCCCGCGGCGGGGGCGCGCCGCATGGGCACGTGCGGGATCCCGTCCTCGTCATAGGGATCTCCCGCGCGCCGGAAGCCGAAGCGTTCGTACCAGCCCTCCAGGTGGGCCTGGGCGTGCAGGTGGATGACGGCGTCCGGCCGGCACAGGTCGATGCCATGGCGGATCAGCCGGCCGGCGACGCCGCGGCCCCGCGTCGCCGGGGCGGTGGCCACGCGACCGATGGCCGGGGCGGTGCCGTGGACGTCCAGGACGCGGATCGTCCCGAGCACGTCGCCGCCCTCGTGGGCCCAGGCGTGCAGGGTGCCCTCGTGCAGGTCCCGGCCGTCGAGCTCGGGGTAGGGGCAGTCCTGCTCCACGACGAACACGTCGGTCCGCAGGCGCAGCAGGGCGTACAGCTCGGCGGCCGTGATGCCGCCGGCCTCACGGGTCTCCAGGGTGAAGGGCACGGGGCCAGCGTAGTCGGGCGCGGCGGGCCCCGTGCTCAGCGCGGCAGTCCGGCCAGCGCCGTGCGGCAGGCCCGGAGGTTGCTGGCGAACGACTGGCGTTCGGCCGGCGGGATCGCCGCCAGCAGGGCGGACTCGAGCGCGGACACCGGTCCGCTCAGGGATTCCAGGACCTCGCGGCCGGCGTCCGTGAGGTACAGGGGGATGCGGCGGCCGCTGGCGGCATCCTCGGACCGGCGCACGTACCCCGCCTCGAGCAGGGGCGTCATGGTCTCGGCCATCGTCTGGGCCCGGACGAAGGAGCGACGCGCCAGCTCGGAGGACGTGATCCCCGGCCAGCGGGCCAGGACGGCCAGTGCGGTGTACTGGGCGGTGGTCAGTCCGGCGGCCTGTTGAGCGGCCTGTTCCAGCGGGGCGCGCAACCCCGACTCCAGCTGCTTGATGGTGTAGATGAACCATCCCTCGACCAGGCCCGGGGGCGCGGTGGCTGGTGAGTGGCTCTCCTGATCCGGCTCGGTGTCCATTCCACTCCCTCGTCCGTTGTGGCGGGAACCACCCGCGCTCGGGGTCAACCTAGCACGCGGGCCACCGCCGCCTGCCGCCGGTCAACCGGCGTCGCTAGGGCATCCCGGTGGCCTCCCGCCCCGCGTCCTCCGGGTCCCCGCTCCAGTCGGCCCTCACAGTCGAACGTCCTTGACAGTCATTTCAGGTTACCTGAAACTTAGGAGCAGTGTCGGCATCGTGGCCGGCCGCTACCCATCGGCCGTGGTCGTCAAGCGTAGGAGGGCCTCATGGACGTACGCGAGAGCGGCACGCTCAGGACAACGATCGACGGGCTCCCGGAACTGGTGGGTCGCACCTTCGGCCCATCCTCGTGGTTCCGGGTCACCCAGGACGACGTGGACGCCTACGCGCAGGTGTCGCGGGACCACAACCCCATCCACGTCGACCCGGAGGCAGCGGCGCGGAGCCCCTTCGGGCGCACGGTCGCCCACGGTTACCTGACCCTGAGCCTCGTGGTGCCGCTCATGGCAGAGGTATTCGAGGTGACCGACATGGGCACCGGCATGAACTACGGCCTGGACCGGTTGCGGTTCCCGGCTCCGGTGCCCGTGGGCAGCACTATCCGTCTGCGGGGCGAGGTCCTGGGCACCGTCCCCCTCGCTGCCGGACAGCAGGTCACCGTGCGCGTCACGTTCGAGGTGGAGGGTTCGGCGAAACCTGCCTGCGTGGCCGACCTGCTGCTGCGGTACTACGCGTGAACTCCCGCACCGTTATCAACCGAACCGAGGAGGCCCCCGTGTACGAACCACGGATCGACCTGGAGTCCATCGTCGCCATCGACACCCACGTGCATATCGAGGCCGACGCCTGCGGACACGGGGCCCTGCCGGGCGAGCTGACGGAGGCGATGGACGCCTACTTCAAGCGCGACGGAGACCGTCCGGGCCTGGACGCGGTGGCCGACTACTACCGGGGGCTGTCCATGGCGGCGGTGGTCTTCACCGTGGACGCCCGCACGGCCATGAAGACCATGCCGAACAGCAGCACCGAGATCGCGCAGGGGGCCGCCCGGAACAACGATGTGCTGATCCCCTTCGGCAGCGTCGACCCATGGTGCGGGCCGGCGGCCATCGAGGACGCCCGTCGGTTGCACGGGGACTCTGGCGTCCGGGGATTCAAGTTCCATCCGAGCGTCCAGGACTTCCTGCCCAGCGACCCGCAATTCGACCCGCTCTTCACCGTGCTGGAGGAGCTCGGGGTGCCCTGCGTCTTCCACACCGGACAGACGGGCATCGGGGCCGGGATGCCCGGGGGATACGGCATCCGGCTGTCCCTGTCCAACCCCATGCACCTGGACGACCTCGCCGCCCGGCACCCCGGACTGAGGATCATCATGGCCCACCCCTCCGTGCCGTGGCAGGACGAGGCGATCGCCATCGCCACGCACAAGTCCAACACGTGGATCGACCTCTCGGGGTGGTCGCCGAAGTACTTCGAGCCCAAACTCGTGCGCGCGGCCCGGACGTACCTCCAGGACAAGGTCCTGTTCGGGTCGGACTACCCGGCCATCACGCCGGAGCGGTGGATGCGCGACTACCGGGAGCTCCAGATCCCCGACGGCGCCACCCGGAAGATCCTCAAGGACAACGCGGTGGCACTGCTCGGTCTCGACTGACACGAGGCCCCGGTAGCGGGGAGGATCAGTCCCTGCGGTAGTCCTCCCGGGCGTAGGACGAGTACGGGGCGGGGTACACCGTGGCGCGGATCTGCACCTGACGGTGACGCTCCACCGTCGGCTTGGCGGAGTTCGGCTCCTCGCCCCACATCACGCTGACCTCGGTCCCGGGCTCGGCGTGGGAGGCCTCGACGCTCGCCAGGGAGACGAAGACCTGCTCGCCGGTGATGTACCCGGCGTCGTGTGAGATGCCGATGTCCGCGCCCCCGGCCAGCACGCGGTCGACCTGATAGACGCCGTACCGGGCCTTGGGGAAGTCGATGTACTTCGCCGGGGTCCCCGGTTCGTACAGCGAACGCTGGGCGGCGGCGACGTCCTCGGGGTTCCACACCAGCGTGACCTTGGTGCGCTGCGGTTCCTGCGCCAGGCGTTCGAGGGCGCGGCGCCCGATGAAGTCGTGGTCGAAGGCGACGCTGCGGCCGTAACCGAGATCGTAGGGAGTGAGGTAGTAGTCCTCGATGTCCTCGGAGGTAGCGCTTCCGGCGAGTGAACCGGTCCGGGCGGCGGGCAGCCAGTCGAGGTACGCGTCCATGCCCTGGCCCGTGAAGATCGCCGGCAGCGGAGAGGGCACCCAGGCCGACTCGAGGTTGGCCGAGGAGTAGGCCTTGGCCCCGACCGGCACGAGGTCGAACTCGGCGCCGGCCTCGATCAGTGCCTTCCGGACACGCTGGCCCTCGGCCCAGGGGCCGAAGAGCTCGAAGCCGGGCTGGCCGGCCATGCCGTGGCGCAGCGAGCGGACCTCGACGCCGGCGATGGTGAACGTGGTCATGTGGAAGAACCTGGTCTTCGGCACCGGGGCCCCGGTGACCTTCTCCATCAGGTCCAGTGCCCGGGGGCCCTGGACCTCGTAGCGGTAGAGGGCGGGATCCTGACCCGGGGTGCGCATCAGGGAGTTGGCGTCGCGCTCGAACGTGACGTCGTAGTCACCGGTCTCGCCGATGTACTGGACCCAGTCGAGCACCATGAACCAGCCCACGAGGTCGAAACGGTCCTCCTCGAGGTGGAACAGGATGGCGTCGCCGATGAGGTAGCCCTCGTGGTTGACGGCGACGAACTGCTTGGCCTTGTCCACGCCGAAGGTCGCGAAGCTGTTCACGCCGGTGTCGCTGAGCAGCCTGAGTGCATCCGGGCCGGAGATGAACAGGTCGGTCATGTGGTGGGACTGGTCGAGCAGGGCCACCGAGTCGCGCCAGGCCAATTGCTCCGAACGCCAATTGCTGAACTCTGGGGTGACGGGGAAGATCGTGGGGCGCGACTGCGCGTTGCGCAGCATCTCCACGGGGCTCCCGACGCGGGCGATGGCCTGGGCCGCGGATTCGGTCGTCGCGGCCTGCGGGGCGTAAACGGTCATGGTTGCTCCTGGAATGCGGGTGAAGGGGTCGAGCACGGCGGGCTGTGATCCATGTTACGTAGCCAGACGCATGTTCCCAGGGGTTGGGGATAATGATTGCTTATGAATCGAGCAGCGGGACTTAGTGGCACGAGGCGCGTGGCGTGGACCTGAACCTGTTGCGCGTATTCGTCGCGGTCTACGAGACGGGCAGCCTCACCACGGCGGCGCGCCGGCTCTTCGTGACCCAGCCGGCGGTGAGCCAGGCCCTGGGTCGGCTGCGCCGCGAACTCGACGACCCGCTGTTCGAGCGGGACGGCAGGACCATGCGTCCCACCCCGGTGGCCTCCACCGTGTTCCCGGCCTTCCGTGAGGCGCTGTCCGGGGTCGACCGTGCCCTGGACGAGATCCACGGCTTCGACCCGGCACTCACGGACCGTCGTTTCCGCATCGCCATGTCCGAACTCGGGGAGATCGGGTGGGCGCCGTCCATCCTGCGGGCCGTCCGGGCGCGGGCGCCCCGGGTTGGCGTCGATGTCGTGGCGATGGACGTCCAGGCGCTGCCGGAATGGCTCTCCCGGGGGACCGTCGACCTGGCTGTGACGCCCTCCCCGGTCCCGGGTGGCTTCGACCACGTGGCCCTGAAGTCGCAGTCGTACGGGGTGGCGATGTCCGCGGACCATCCGCTCGCCATGGCGCCGGTCTCCCTGGCGGACTACGTCTCGGCCGAGCACGTCGCGGTGGGGAGTGATTCCGGCCTGCCCAACCTCGCAGCCGCCCTGGGCCGGCTGGGCGCGGTCATCACCCCCCAGGTGACGGTGAACCATTTCACCTCCCTGCCGTCCCTGCTGGCGGGGGACCGGGGGCTGATCGCGACCGTCCCCGACACCATCGCCGCCGGATGGGCGACCACGTGGCCGATCGTCGTACAGCCCCTGCCCTTCGAGATGCCGGCCGTGGACGTCCGCCTCTACCGTCGGGCGACCACGCAGCAGACGGCGGCACTGGACTGGATCTTCACCACGGTGGCCAGGGCGATCCAGGGGTCCACGGGGCAGTTCTTCGCGATCCACGGTGACCCCATCGTGGGAAGGCCGCATCACCGCGCGTGAGTATCGGGGAGCCCTGATGTCTTCGGGCGGGGAGCGCAGCCTCCCGGGGCCTTGTCTCAGGAGAACCCCTCCTCCATAGTGGGTGAGCAGCCGAATGTTTCAGCCAGCCTGAAATATAGGCAGCTCGGCGTTCTGGCTCTCAACCCTTTGGAGGAACCATGGCATCCACCCCGCGATCCCCTCGACCGTCTCGCCGCGCCATTCTGGGTGCTGGGGGAGCGATGGCCCTTGGTGCCCCCTTCCTGGCCGCTGGTGGCGCGTCAGCGGACGAGACCCCGGTGCTCGCTGCTCCGGGCAAGGTCCCGGAGGCGGGAATGCACCTGGTCACCCTGGGCACCGCAGCCGGCCCGGCCATCCGCGGGTCGCGGCACGGGATATCGAGCGCTGTCATCGTGGATGGCCTGCATTACCTCGTGGACTTCGGTTTGGGCATGCCGAGGCAGGCCAGCGAGGCCGGGCTGACCGGCAGTACGCTTCGCCAGGCGTTCGTCACCCACCTGCACTCGGACCATGTCTCCGAGCTGAGCGCCTACATGCTCTACAACTGGGACACCCCGGTGCAGGGCGTGACGTCGAGGGTGGGGATCATGGGGCCCGGCCGAGCCCGCCTGCCCCAAGGGTTCCGGCCTGTTGTCGAACCGAGCCAGACCGGCATGAAGGATGTCGTCGACCATCTGCTGAAGGCCAATGGCTATGACATCAATATCCGCACCACCGACGAGGCGCGCATTCCGCTCGACGAACTCTTTGAAGGCGTGGACATCGACCTGCCTCGCGGACTGAAGGCCGACCCGGACCGTCATCCTGTGCCGGAGATGGAGCCGTTCACCATCTATGAGGACGACCGCGTTCGAGTTCAGGCGACACTCGTGGAACACCTGCCGGTCTTTCCTTCTTTCGGATTCCGGTTCGAGTCCGACCACGGGGTCATCTCGTTCTCCGGGGACACCGCCGAGCACTCCAACGTGGCGCGGCTGAGTCGTGATGCGGACATCATGGTCCACGAGGTCATCAATATGGACTACTACCGCGACCGGGGCTTCACCGAGGAATACCTGCATCACCTGGAGTCCAGCCACACGTCCCCAGAGGGTATTGGGCGGATCGCCACCGAGGCCGGTGCGAAGAGCGTGGTGGTCAGCCACGTGGCAGGGGTGTTCTCGCATGCGGACTTGACCGGCATCGGCGCGCACTACGACGGCTCGTACACCCTGGCGGCCGACCGGCAGATCTTCAGCCTCTGAGGACCACACCTTCCACTTCCAGTGCTGGCAGTGCTGGGGCCGCGGATGTGCCCCCTTGGCGTTCGGGTGCGTACCCCGGGGCTGGTCGGACCTGCGCGCAGGGACCGCAGGGCCGAACCACTCTGCGCGTTGACGGTGCGCTGCGCTCCTGGAAGCAGGCCAGGGCTCGAGGGCCTTGACGATTATTTCAGGACACCTGAAACTACTTGTGGGATCCGTCACATGGGCGGCGTCCTCCCTCGCGGTACAGGAGCGTTCGGATGTACGACAACTACGCAGTCCTCTGGAACCGGATAGCCAGACGCCGCCCGGAGCTCGTCGCGCTGCGGTCCGACGGGCAGTCCGTCAGCTACGAGGAGTTCGAGGCTCGAGCCGGGGCCGCCGCAACGGCGCTGCGGGACCAGGGCCTGTGCGCCGGGGACCGGGTGGCGTTCTTCCTGCACAACACCGTCGAGTACCTCGTGCTCTTCTACGCCTGTCTCAAGCTCGAGGCCATTCCCGTGTCCATCAACTACCGTTACCGCGGTGCCGAGGTGGCCGCATTACTGGCGGTGGCCCGCCCCGCCGCGCTCGTCCACGCCCCGGGCACCGTTGCCGTCGTCCAGGACGCACTGGAGCGGGTCGCCGGGACGGAGGCCTCACCACGGTTCGTGGTCGTGGCCGGTGGCGGACGTGCGGACGGGGCACCGGTCCGGGAGCCGGTGGTCCTTCCTCCCCGCGTGGCGCGCCTGGCCTATGCGGACCTGGTGGCCGCAGTCCCGGCCTCGCTGCCCGACCCGGGCCGGGACGCCGAGGTCTACATCTTCACCGGCGGGACCACGGGCACTCCCAAGGCCGTGGTCTGGGGGATCGGAGACCTCCTGCACATCCAGCAGTCCTCGATCTACGCACCACTGGGGCTGGAGTATCCCGCGGACGTGGAGGCCGCCGTCGCCGTGGCGGTGTCCGCGGACCGCCCGGCCGTGACCACCCTGCCGCTGGCGCCGTTCATCCACGCCACCGCCCTCTTCAGCGTCATGAACACCCTGGCCCTGGGCGGCACGGTGATCATCAACCCGGACCCCAGCCTGGTCCCCGAGGACGTGGTGCGACTGATCATCGACGAACGGGTGAGCCGGCTTATCGTAGCCGGGGACGCCGTGGCCGTGCCCATCGTCGAGGCCCTTGAAACACGCTTGCAGGGCGCCCGGTCCGGACTGACGTCCGTGATCAGTTCGGGGATGCGGTTCAGTGACGAGACCAAGCGCCGGATCCACCGATTGGGGCAGGTGGCGATCGTGGACATCCTCGCCTCCACGGAAGGGGGTCCCTACGCCATCGCCACCACAACGCGCGCCGAGGACCTCCCGGCTCGGTTCCGTCTCGCGGAGGACGCCGTGGTGCTGGACGAGGCGCGGCGCGAGGTGCAGGACGTGCCAGGTGCGACCGGCGTGCTGGCCTACCGCGGGGCCCTGCCCAAGGGTTACCTGGACGACCCGCGGAAGTCGGAGGAGAGCTACCCGGTCATCAACGGGGTCCGTCACTGTTCACCCGGGGACTACGTCCGGGTAGACGAGCATGGCTTCATCGAGTTGCTCGGGCGGGGCAGTTCCGTGGTGAACACGGGCGGGGAGAAGGTCTTTCCGGGTGAGGTCGAGGAGGCGTTGCTGGACCACCCGGCGGTGACCGATGCCGTCGTCTTCGGGGTGCCGGACCCGCGCTGGGGCGAGCGAGTGGCCGCCGTCGTCGCCGTGGCCCCGGGGTCGGGCACTACCGCACAGGACCTGTTGGACCACGTTGCACCCCGGTTGGCCGGATACAAGAAACCGCGCACGCTGGTCCTGCGCGACACCCTCGAGCGGAGACCGAGCGGGAAGCTGGACATGAGGGCGATCAAGACCGCCGTGGCGGACGCCGGCCCGAAGCGGGCGGGCACGGTATGAGCACCGGCCTCCTCGGCACGGCCGATTACTACGGGTTCGCCGAGCAGTTGAGCGGGGCCGAACGCACCGTGCTGCGGCGGTTGCGGGAGTTCCTGCTGACCGAGGCCGCACCGGTCCTGGCCGACCACTGGGAACGGGGCGAGGCGCCGCTGTTCCTGCGGGACCGACTGGCGAGGCTGGACCTGGTGGACCCCGCGGAGATCCGCGACGCCGGGGAGGCCGTCCGGCCGTTGTTCACCGGGTTCCGGAACCTGGAGTTCTCCCGCGTCGACGGGTCCCTGGCCATCCTGTTCGGCGGCCAGGCCGGCATGTTCCGCACCGTGGTGCAGGCCGGGGCCAGCCCGGAACAGTTTTCCGCATGGGACGAGGACATCGCGGAGTTCCGGATGACCGGGTGCTTCGCCCTGACCGAGCCCGAGCACGGTTCCGACATCGCCCGTGGCGTCCAGACCGAGGCCCGCCGCGACGGTGGCGACTGGGTACTCACCGGAGCCAAACGCTGGATCGGCAACGCTGCGTCCTCCGACTACGTAGCAGTGGCCGCCCGCGACACCGAGGACCACCAGGTCAAGGTCTTCCTGGCCCGCACCGACGATCCGGGCATGACCATCACCACGATCCGCGGCAAGACCTCCCTGCGCATGGTGGACAACGCCGACATCACCCTCGACGGCGTCCGGGTGCCGGACTCACACCGCCTGCAGGAGATCAACTCCTTCGCCGACCTCAACCGGGCCTTCCGGATTTTGCGTCCGGACGCGGTGTGGAACGCCACCGGCCTGCAGATCGGCCTCTTCGAGACCGTGCTCGACTACACGCGGCAGCGAGAGCAATTCGGCCGGCCGATCGCGTCGTTCCAGCTGGTCCAGGACCAGCTGGTCACCATGCTCGGCAACGCCAACGCCTCCCTGGCGCTCGCGGTCCGCCTGGCGCAGCTCGCCGACGGCGACGGCGTCGGCGACGCTCAGGCGGCCCTGGCCAAGACCTGGGTGTGCCGCCACATGCGCCACACTGCCTCACTGGGCCGGGAATTGCTGGGCGGCAACGGCATCCTGCTGGAGCACCAGGCCGCCCGGTTCCACGCGGACGCCGAGTCCCTCTACACCTTCGAGGGCACGGACCAGATCAACACCCTGATCGTCGGACGGGACATCACCGGCCATGGGGCCTTCGTCTAGCAGACAGGAGGGTTCCGATCACCTCTTCCCACCCCCTTCACCCCTCTCATCACCTCACCCATCAGTCCCTCTTCACCACCCCTGCGCCGCAGGCCGGATGAACTGGAGCAGCATTCCATGACGCACCTTCCCGAACACACCCGTCAGCAATCCCCGGACAGCCCGACGGCGGCCGGCCCGATACCCCGGGCCCCCGGCACCCCGGTATCCGCGACCGACCCGGCCAGGGCCCGGGAGGCCCGCCGCGTCATCGGTGCGACGTTCCTGGGCACCACGATCGAGTGGTACGACTTCTTCCTCTACGCGGCGTCCGCCGCACTGATCTTCGGACCCCAGTTCTTCCCCTCGGACAACGCCACGGCCAGCCAGATCGGAGCCTTCGCGACCTTCGCATTCGGCTTCATCGCCCGGCCGATCGGCGGCATCCTCGCCGGCCACTTCGGAGACCGGATCGGCCGCAAGCGGATGCTGGTCCTGTCCCTGTACCTGATGGGCGGGGCCACCGTGCTGATCGGCCTGATCCCCACCTATGCCACCATCGGCATCTGGGCGCCGATCCTGCTGACGCTGCTGCGGCTCATCCAGGGCCTCGGCGTGGGCGCCGAGTGGGGTGGTGCCGTGACGATGGCCATCGAGCACGCCCCCGCGAACAAGCGGTCCCTCTACGGTGCCGCCCCGACCATCGGGCTGCCGGCCGGACTGATGCTCGCCAACCTGATGCTCATCATCCTGATGGCCGTGACCGGTCCGGCCTTCCTGGAGTGGGGCTGGCGGATCGCCTTCGTGATCAGCTTCCTGCTGGTCGTCGTGGGGATCTGGGCCCGCCGCCGGCTGGGTGAGAGCCCGCTGTTCGAGGAGTCCGTGAAGAACGAACCGGCCAAGGTGCCCTTCCTGGAGGTCTTCAGGGGCTTCACCCCGCAACTGCTCCTGACGGTCTTCGTGGCCGGCGTGCCCTCGATCCTGTCCTACATCGTGCTGACCTGGGCCCTCTCCTACGGCACCACTCAGATCGGTTACTCCCAGTCCGCACTGCTCTGGATCGGCATCGCGTGCTGCGTCCTGCAGATCGTCATGGTGCCCCTCCTGGCCCGGCGGGCGGACCGGACCGGCCTGACCAGGATGGCGGTGGCGGGGGCCACCCTCATGATCGCAGGGGCGCTGCTGTTCTTCCCCCTGTTCAACACCGGGAACATCTGGCTGGCCGCCCTGGCCACGCTGCTGGCGCACGCCTCCACGTCCTTCGCCTGGGCCGTGGTCCCGCCGATCCTCACGCAGGCGTTCCCGGGGCGGGTCCGCTACTCCGGCATCAGCATGGCCTACCAGTTCGGTGCCATCGTCGGCGGGGGTTTCGCACCCCTGATCGCCACGACGCTGCTGGCCCGCACCGGGACCAGCTGGTCGGTGGCCGGATACGTCGTCGTCGCCTGCCTCGTCATGCTGGCGTGCACCCTGGCGCTGACCCGGTACCGCACCCACCGCGACTACGCGGACGACGCCGCCTGAGGCCGCGGTGCGACCCCACCGGGATCCGCTCCTGCTCCGGTGACGTGCACGCCCCCGACCGCCCTCGGTGCGCGGCCGGGGGCGTGCACGTCACCCCACCCGCAACAGCACCTCGGCGCCGGGCTCGGCCCGCAGGCCGGGCACCTCCACCTCGGTGGCGTACAGCTCGACGACGGCGCCGGCGTCCGTGGGGCGCAGCACCACCCCGCGCAGCCGCCCGCTGCTGCCGAGCACCTCGGCCACGCCGGCGGCACCCGCGTCCGGGGCCAGCGCGGACCGGCCGTCCGCGGATCCGGCCACCGTCGTCGTGCCGTCCGCGCGCCCGGGGCCGCCGGCCGCTCCCGCCGCGACACCGAGGAGTTCCGCCCGCGTCCCCACCGCCAGCACCCGGCCCTCGCCCATGACGGCGATCCGGTCCGCCACGGTGAAGGCCTCGGCGTGGTCATGGGTCACGTACACGGCGGTCGTCCCCGTGCTCGTCAGGATCCTGCGCAGGTCCACGGCCAGGCGTTCGCGCAGCGCCCGGTCCAGGGCGGACAGCGGCTCGTCCAGCAGCAGCAGCCGCGGCCTGGTCGCCAGGGAGCGGGCCAGGGCCACGCGCTGGGCCTGGCCGCCGGAGAGCGTCTGCACGGCGCGGTTCCCGTAGCCCTCCAGTCCCACGAGCCGCAGCATCTCGTCCACGCGTGTGCGCCGCTCGGCCCGGCTCAGTCCCGAGGTCTCCAGTCCGTAGCCGATGTTCCGCGCCACCGACCGGTGGGGGAACAGCTGCCCGTCCTGGAACACCATCCCGCACCCGCGCTCGTGCACGGGCACCCGGTTCATCCGCCGGCCGCGCATCCACAGGCTTCCGGCGGACACCCGCTCCAGCCCGGCGATCCCGCGCAGCAGCGTCGACTTGCCCGAGCCCGAGGCGCCCAGCAGCGCGACGATCTCGCCGGCGTCGACGGCCAGGTCCATGTCCCGCACCGCCACGAACCCGTTCGGGTACGCCACGGACACGCCCTCGCACACCAGCGCCCGCTCTGTCTCGACACCCATCAGAACCCCGCTCCCGTCCCGGCCGCGCCCCGCGGGCGCAACCGCTCACACACCAGCATCACCGTCGCGGTCAGCACCGCCAGGATCACCGACCCGGCCATCGCCATCCCGTAGTTGTCCTCCCCGGGCCGGCCCAGCAGGCGCACGATGAGCACCGGCAGGGTCTGGTAGTCGGGGGAGGCGAGGAACGTCGTCGCCCCGAACTCGCCCAGGGACACCGCGAACGCGAACCCGGCGGCCAGCCCGAGTCCGCGCGCCAGGAACGGCCCGTCCACGGTCCGCAGCACCCGCCCGGGAGAGGCACCCAGCACGGCCGCGGCCTCCCGCAACCGCGGGTCCACGGCCCGCAGCACCGGCACCAGCGAACGGACGACGAGCGGCAGCGCGACCACGGCCTGGGCCAGCGGCACCAGCGCGCCCGAGTACGCCAGCTGCGGGGCGGAGGCCACGAGGGACACCACGAACCCGAAGCCCACCGTCACCGCGGACACCCCCAGCGGCAGCATGATCGCCGCGTCGAACAGCCGCTGGGCCCGCACCGCCCACCGCGAGCGCACCGGCCGGGTCAGCAGCAGCGCCAGCGGCACCCCGACCACCAGCGTGATGACCGTGGCGTCCAGGGCGATCTTCACCGAGTGCTCCAGGGCCTGCAGCACCGTGGTCCCGCCGGCGAACCCGGACCCGGCGCTCGAGCCGAGGAGCTCGTAGTTGCGCAGCCCCCAGCCCTGCGAGGACTGGAAGGACCGCGCCACCAGCGCCACGATCGGCGCGGCGATCAGCAGCACCACGGTCAGCATCGTCACCGCGAACGGCACCGCGTCCGCGCGCCGCAGCGGGTGGGAGGTCGGTTCGCGCAACCGCAGCGCCGTCTCGGTCCCGGCGCGGAACCGGTTGGCCAGCGTCACCGCCAGGATCACCACCACGAACTGCAGCGTGGAGAACACCGCCGCCGTGCGCAGGTCCAGGAACGCCGTCGTCTGGATGTAGATCTCGGTCTCCAGGGTGCCCACGCCCGGCCGGCCCAGGGTCTGCACGATCCCGAACGCCGTCGAGCAGAACAGGAACACCAGCGACCCGGCCGAGGCGATCGCCGGTCCCAGCGCCGGGACGGTGACGGTCACGAACGTCCGCCACGGCGAGGCCCCCAGCATCCGGGCGGCCTCCCCAGTGCGCGGGTCCAGCGTGGACCACAGGGCACCGACCTGGCGCACCACCACGGAGAAGTTGAAGAACACCATCGCCAGCACGACGGCCGTGAGCGTCTGGTCCAGCCCCAGGAACCCCAGCGGGCCGTTCTCGGCCAGCAGCGCCCGGAACGCGGTGCCCACCACCACCGTCGGCAGCACGAAGGGCACCGTGGACAGCCCGCGCAGCAGGTTCCGCCCGGGGAACCGGCACCGGTACAGGACGTACGCCCCGGGCAGCCCCAGCAGCAGCGATCCCAGTGTTCCGGCCACCGCCAGTCCCAGCGTCTGCCCCACGAGCCGCCAGGTGCGCGACTCGGCCAGCACCTCGGCGAAGGCGCCGAGGTCGAGCTGCCCGGCGGCGTTCGTCACGCCACGGGCCAGCATCGACCCGACGGGCCACAGGAAGAACACCGCCAGGAACGCCAGCGGGACGGCGGCGACCACCGTCCACACCAGCCCGCGGCCCACCGGGCCGGCGGCACGCCTCCACCGCCCGGGCACGACGTCCGCCCGGTCACCGCCCGGCGGGGCGGTTCCGGTCTCCGGGGCCCGACCGGACGCCGGCACCCGGGTGGGGGCCGGCGTCGGGACCAGGGCCGGGTCTCCCGGGACCAGGCTCATCCGTCGCGTCCTGTCCGGTGGGGGATGCCGATCAGCTCGCGGCCTCGTAGAGTGCGTTCCAGTCCTCGAGCCAGGCCTCGCGCTTCTCGGCGATCTGCCGCAGGTCCGCCTCGATCGGGTCCTCGACGAGGGTGGCGTTCTGCGCCCATTCGGCCGGCAGCTCGAGGGACTCGTCCACCGGGTACATGAACATGTTCTCCGGCAGCGAGGCCTGGAAGTCCTCGGCGAGCAGGAAGTCGATGAACGCCTGCGCGCCCTCGGGGTTCTTCGCGCCCTCCACGACGCCGGCGTACTCGACCTGGGTGGTGCAGGTGTCCTCGACGACCCCGGTGGTCGGGGCGAAGGCGGGGGAGGACGAGTAGCTGAGCACCAGCGGGTAGGCGCCCTGGCCCTCGCCGGCGGAGAAGTCGGAGTAGTAGGCGTCCGACCAGCCGGCGGCGACCTTGGTGCCGCCCTCGAGCAACCGCTGCCAGTAGTCCTGCCAGCCGTCCTCGCCCTTCTCGGTCACGGTGGCGGCCAGGAAGGCCAGGCCGGGGGAGGAGGTGACCGGATTGGTGGTGACGAACAGCCGCGCGTACTCGGGCCTGGCCAGGTCCTCCAGGGTGGTCGGCGCGGCGAGGTCGTTCTCCTCGAACCACTGCTCGTCCACGTTGACGCAGACCTGGCCCTGGTCGATGGGGGTCAGCCGGTCCTCGACGACGAGGTCCTGGGCGGATTCCGGCAGCGCCCCGGAGGCGTACTCGGCGACGACGCCCTCGTCGATGACGCGCTGGGCCGAGAGATTGTCGATGCCGTAGACCGCGTCCACGGTGGGGTTGTCCTTGGACAGGATCAGCTGGTTGACCAGGGTGCCGGCGTCGCCCGGGGCGGTGGTGGTGAGCTCGTAGCCGGACTCCTGCTCGAAGGCGGCGATCTGCTCCTCGGTGATGTTGAAGGAGTCGTGGGTCATCACGGTCACCGTGCCACCGGTGCCGGCTCCCGAGGCGCCGCTCGCGCCGTCGGTGGTGGCCGGCGCCGTGCCGTCGCCCGCGCCGGACTGGTCCGCGACCGAGCAGCCGGTCAGGGCCAGCGCGGCGATGCCCAGGATCGCGAGGGCGCCACGGGCACGGCGTCTGCTGGTGGGCGCTGCGGAAAGGTGGTGCATGAGTTCCTCCAATACCTCTGGAGGGGACGGGGCGGCGGGTGCGCCGACCCGAGGAGAGAAAGCTCGACTTCCTTCGCCGGTGCTAACCGGGCAGGTTCGAGGGTCTGCGGTGTGCGCACTCTCAGCGCCGGCCTGGCGCTCCCCTGTCGTTGAACCTTCAGTCTAGTGCCGGGGGAGGGGCGGGGTCATCTCGGTCGGCTGACGTGACCGGCCGTGGCGGCGCACCATAATGGAAAAGCCCTGCCTGTCTGAGCTGTCCGGCTGAGCACCTGCACGACGAATCGGCCCTGAGAGGTGGATGTGGACTGTTGTCATCCCGCTGCCGGCGGTACCGAGCCGGGACGTGCGCAGCACATGGATCCGCGGGAGCCTGCGTCTCGGGCCGTCCACACGGGCCCGGTCCAGTCGAGCTCCACCCACGGCATCGAGCAGGTTGAGGTTCCCGCCGGTCGGTTCCTCATGGGGGACCACTTCGGTGAGGGGTACCCCGCAGACGGTGAGACGCCCGTGCACGCGGTGCGGTTGGACGGCTTCTCCATGGACGCCACCACCGTGACGGTCGACGACTTCCGGCGGTTCGTGGAGCAGACCGCGTACGTCACGGAGGCGGAACGGTTCGGGTCCTCGGCGGTCTTCCACCTGGAACTCATTGCTCGTCGGCTGAACCCGGCGGGCGCGAACCCGGTCCCGGGGACGGCCTGGTGGGTCAACGTGCCCGGGGCGTGCTGGCATGCCCCGCTCGGACCGGGATCCCGGGCGGACGAGGACCACCCGGTGGTCCACGTCAGCTGGAATGACGCCCAGGCCTACTGCGCGTGGGCCGGGCGCCGCCTGCCGCACGAGGCGCAATGGGAGTACGCGGCCCGCGGCGGGCTGCAGGGCCACCGCTACGCCTGGGGCGATGAGCTCGTGCCGGGCGGCGAGCACCACTGCAACATCTTCCAGGGACGCTTCCCCGTGGAGAACACGATCGACGACGGTTTCCTCTCCACGGCCCCGGTGCGGACGTTCCCGGCCAACGGGTTCGGCCTGTTCCAGATGGCCGGGAACGTCTGGGAGTGGTGCCAGGACTGGTTCCTGCCGCGCTACTACCGGCGCAGTCCCGAGGAGAATCCCCCCGGGCCGCCGTTCGGCGAGGGCAGGGTCATGCGCGGAGGGTCGTTCCTCTGCCACGACTCCTACTGCAACCGGTACCGGGTGGCAGCGCGGAGCAGGAACAGTCCGGACTCCTCGAGCAGCAACTGCGGCTTCCGGACCGTCGGCTGACGGGTCAGGCCGCCGCCCGCACCCGGACCCCGTGGTCGGTCAGCGCCAGCAACTCGTCCAGCATCAGCTGGCGCATGCGGTCCACGACCTCCTCGCACCCCGGCCTGGCGGCCAGGTTGTGGGCCTCCTCCGGGTCCGAGTCGAGCAGGTACAGCTCCTCGGCGTCGGTGCCGAAGTACCGCGTGTAGCGGGCCTCGGGGGTGATGACCGAACGGATGTGCACGGGGGCCGGCAGCCCGTCGAGGCCGAACGGCTGATCCTCCTCGACGATCAGTGCCCTGCGGTGGACGGAGGCCTCGCCCCGCAGCAGCGGGACCAGGCTGCGGCCCTGGATGCCGCGGTGTCCCGAGACCCCGGTGAGTTCCAGCAGGGTGGGCACCAGGTCCGCGTTCGAGACCAGGGCCGTCGAGGCCGCGGTCCGCGCCGCCGGGGAGATCCCGACGCCGGCCCCCGGCAGTCCCGCGGGCACCCTCATGACCAGTGGCACGTTGGTCACGCCCCGGTAGTGGGTGAAGTGCTTGAGCATCATGCCGTGGTCGCCGAACATGTCCCCGTGGTCCGAGGTGAAGACGACCACCGTGTTCTCCGCCAGTCCGGTGCGTTCCAGCGTCTGCAGGATCCTGCCCACCTGGTCGTCCAGCAAGGTGATCAGACCCAGTTCCGCCGCGCAGGCCACCCGGTACTGTTCCTCCGTGGCGATCCACGTCATGGTCGGGTCCTCGCCGGGCATCCCCCGTCGCTCGGCCATGCGCCGGACGTGTTCGGGAGAATCCGAGTGATCCTGGTGGAACGTATCAGGTACCGGGACGTCCGCCGGGTCGTACAGGCGGTCGTATCCGGCCGGCGGCGCGAACGGATGGTGGGGATCGGGGAAGGAGGCGAACAGGAAGAACGGTTCGCCGTCCGCGGCATGGTCCTCGAGGCGGGCGCAGGTCCGCTCGGCGACGTACGCGCTGGGGTGCAGTCCGGCCGGAACGGCCGAGGTGTAGACCTGCGCCCAGTGCCCGCCGTGATCGTCCAGTGCCCGCTGCGGTCCGGCGTCCGTCAAGGGGTCGAAACCGCGCTCGCGCGCCCAGTGCACGTAGTGACCGCTGGGGCGGTCCCCATGACCGACCACCAGGTCCACCTCCTGGTAGCCGTAGTAGTCACCGGGCATCGTCACCGGCTGTTCGCTGTGGAGGAGGGAATCCTCCCAGCGGTCCCAGCCGGCGTCGCGGACGGGTCGGCGGGCATCCGGGAGGCAGTCCTCCAGCAACTGGGGTTCGGAGAGCATGATCTGCTCGCGCTGCTCCGGCTCGAAGTCCCAGCCCATGTTCTGGTGGTGCAGCTTGCCCACCGCGCTGGTGCGGTAGCCGCACGACGCCAGGTCTCCCGGCAGGGTCGAGACGTCCGGGTCGAGTGGCAACCCGTTGCACCGGGTGCCGTGCTGCTGGGGCCACCGACCGGTCATCAGGCTGGCCCGGCTGGGCATGCACGTGGGGTTGGTGACGTGGACGTTGCCGAAGGCCACGCCCTCGGCGGCCAGGGCATCCAGATGGGGCGTCGACACCAGCGGGTGGCCACCGAAGCCCAGGTGATCCGGGCGGAGCTGGTCCGCGATGATCACCAGGACGTTGGGGCGGCCGGCTGCGGGGTTCGGGTCAGGTCGCTCACGCATCGGCCATCTCCTGACGGTGGGGGTTCTTGATCAGGGACAGCACGCGCGTGCGCTCGTCCACGAACGCCTTGGTGGCGCGCGTGGTGATCTGGTCCCGCTCCCGGGGCAGGTTCACGGTGACGACCTCGACCACGTGGGCAGGCTTGGAACCGAGCACGACGACGCGGTCGGAGAGGTACACGGCCTCGTCGATGTCGTGCGTGACCACCAGGATGGTCATGCCGAATTGTTCCCGGATCCGCAGGCAGAGGTCCTCGAGCTCGAACCGGGTCTGGGCATCGACCGAGGCGAACGGCTCGTCCATGATGAGGATCTCCGGCCGGTAGGCCAGGCCGCGGGCGATGGCCACGCGCTGCTGCATGCCACCGGAGAGCTGCCACGGGTAGAGCTCGGTGGCATGGCTGAGCCCCACGGCCTCGATCGCCTCGTCGATGCGCTGGTTCTCCTCGGCCCGGCCCAGTCGGAGGTGCCGCAACGGAAGCCGGATGTTCTTGCGTACCGTCAGCCACGGCATCAGGGAGCGGTGGTAGTCCTGGAAGACGAGGGCCATCTGCTCCGGTGGCCCGTCGATGGGCTGGCCGTCGATCCTGGCCTCGCCGGAGGTCAGTGGCTGCAGTCCGGTGATGCACTTCAGCAGCGTGGTCTTGCCGACACCGGAGGGCCCCACGATGCAGACGACCTCTCCCGCGGCGACCTCGAAGGACAGGTCCCGGATGATCTCCTTGGCCTGGGGGCCGCTCCCGTAGGACTTGCACAGCCTGTCGACGGCCAGTCGAGGGACGGGTGTGGCGTGGTCCATGGAAGCTCCTCGGGTGTGGGCGGACGTGGCGCCGTGGTGTGGTCGGGTGTCAGTGCGGATGGTGGAGTCAAGAGTCACGCTGGGCCTCCTTGGCGCCGAAGTACCAGGCCAGGATCCTGGCCTTGACGAGGTCGAAAAGTTTGTTGATCACGAATCCCAGGACACCGAGCAGGAGCACCCCGGCCCACATGTCCGCGATCATGAAGGACTGCTGCGCGGTCAGCGTCAACGCACCGATGCCGGTCGAGGCACCGAGCATCTCCGAGGCGATCATCACGATGAACGCGATCTGCAGGCTCACCTGCAACCCGGCGAAGATCTGGGGTGCAGCGGCCGGGAGGTACACCTGGGTGAACTTCTCCGTACGGGTCAGCCGGTAGACGACGCTGACGTCCTTCAGGGTGCCGTCCACGGAACGGATCCCGTCCATGGTGGCGATGAGGGTGGGGAACGTCGCCGCCAGGGCGATCGAGGTGATGCGCATGTCGTTGCCGAAGCCGATCATGGTGATGAAGATCGGCACCAGGGCGACGGGCGGGATGGACCGCACGAAGTGGATGATCGGCTCCAGCAACCAGCGCAGCGGCCGGACCAGGGCAAGGACGAACCCGAGGACGATGCCCACCACGACCGCCAGCGCGTAACCCCCGGCCAGGTTGGCCAGGCTGGGGACGACATCGGTGGGGAAGTGGGCGAACAGCCACAACTGCTGAAACCTGGTCAGGATCTCTTCCAGTGGCGGGAAGAAGGTGCTGGAGGACCTCGCTGAAGCCACCCACCAGGCGGCCAGCAGCAGGGTGGGCGTGCCGACGGCCAGGGCCCATTTCAGCCAGGACGGTACGCGACGCGACCTCCGGCGGGGACGCCGACGCGCTGTCAGGTGGTTGACGGTGATGTCTGCGGTGGTCATGCCTGCACCTCACGTTTCGATTCATGCCAGTGCAGGGCCTTGGCCTCGACCAGCTGGGACGCGGCCTGGAAGGCCATGCCGAGGACGCCGAGCACGATGATCAGCGCGTACATCCGCGCCGAGTCCCCGGCGGTCTGGGCCTGGTACAGGCTCTGGCCCAGACCCGGTCCGCCCCCGAGCAGCCCGGCGACGACGGTCACCACCAGGGCTGCCGGTGCGGAGACGCGGATGGCGGTGGCGATGAAGGGCGAGGCGCCCGGGAGTATGACCCGCCCCAGGATCTCGACCTGGCCCATGCCGTACGAGCGGGCGGTGTCAGTGCGCACCGGATCGACATCGAAGACGCCGGCAACGGTCTGGATCAGGATCGGGATCGCGCAACCGATGATGGCCAGCACGATGGTCATCTCCGTCGTCGGACCCAGGATGAGCACCACGATGGGCAGGATCACGATCGGCGGGATCGGCTTCAGGAATTCGAGCACCGCGGACGTGGCGAATCGCAGCAGCTGTGAGGTGCCGATCAGGATGCCCAGGACCACCCCGACGACGATCGAGGCCGCCAGCCCGATCAGGGCCGTCCCCGCCGTGACGGCGGTGTCCTCCCAGAACGCACCGTCACCCAGCATCTCCCCGAGGGCGCTGAGCGCCTGCCCCACGGTGGGCAGGGACGTACCGGACAGCGGACCAGTCGCCAGCACCTGCCAGACGATGAGCAACAGGCCCACGCCGGCTGCGCCATAGGCCAGCGGCCGGGAGTTGTGGCGCCAGTAGTGCCCCGTCATCATTCAGCCCCCAGGATCGAGTCCTCGGTCAGCGGCGCGTTCTGCGGCTGGTAACCGAGTTCGGTCATCTTCTCGTTGGCACGGTTGATGTCCTCGAGCCTCGTCTCCAGCGGCCAGTAGGTGGTGGCTCCCTGGCGGATCGTCTCCAGGTCCACGCCGGTGATCTCCGCCGCGTGCTTCTGGGCCTCCTCCGTGTTCTCGTTGCCGTATTCGAAGGCCTTGACCATGGCCTCACGGAAGGCCTCGTACTTGGCGGGGTCCTGCTCCACCTGGTCGGTTCCGGCGACCCACAGCCCCACGGCGCCCTTCTCGAAGAAGGCCACGCCCGGGGAGGAGAGCAGGGTGTTCCCCTGGGCGCCGGCCTGCTCGGTGAAGGGGGAGACGAGGGCAGCGGCATCGATCCGGCCGTTCTTCAGGGAGTCCAGTGCCGAGGCGGGGTCGAGCACCATCCACTGGACCTTGGACGGGTCGCCACCGTCCTGGCGGATGGTCTCGCTGATGGTGACCTCCATCTGGGCCTTGCGAGCCGGGACGGAGACCTTGCGTCCTTCGAGGTCAGCCGGGGACGAGATGTCGCTTCCGGCGGCGACGTACACGCCCGTGTCGTCCAATTCGGCGGCATCCATCTCCAGGGCGTCGTCGGGGTAACCGTCGGCGGCGGCGACGACGGTCAGGTCGATGCCCTGGTTGAGGGCGTTGAAGAAGGGAACCGAGGGGGTGTAGGCGACGTCGATGTCACCGCTCTGGACCGCGGCGATGGCGGCCGGCGGGTTGGCCACGGTCTTCACCTCGATGCTGTTGATGCCGGCCTCCTCGAGGTATCCCTGCTCCTCGGCCAGGCGCAGCGAGGCATCGGATGCCAGGCCGAGGGCCCCGACCGTCACGGTGCCCCCCGACGAGCCGGACTGGGTCTGTCCTGACTCGGCCGTGGTGCTGCCGCCGCAGGCGACCAGGCCGAGGCCCAGAGACGTGACGGCGGCGACGGACAGGAAGGTTCGACGGGTGTTCATGGTGTTCTCCTGGGGTATGGGAATCGAGGTGGAGACGGTGGAACCGATGCCGGAGGAGGCATCGGGGGACGGATGGACTGGTCGATGGCCCGTGTCAGGCCGGTCCGTGGACCAGGCGCCCACCCAGCCACGTGGATCGGACGGGGTTGGAACTGAGGTCCTGTATCTCGTGGTCGGAAGGCCACGGACTCTCCAGCAGGCAGAGATCGGCGAATTGGCCGGGGGCCAGGGTTCCCTTGAGGGTCTCGGCATGGTCCTGCCAGGCGGGAGTGGAGGTCATCGCCGCCAGTGCCTCGCGCGAGCTGATCCGCTCGGCGGGGTTGACGGGGAGATCGTGGTCCCGCGTCATCCGGGTGACCATCGCGATGATCTCGCCGCGCCAGTCGACTGACGAGACGGGTGCGTCCGAGGTCGCCGTGAACCGCACGCCAGCTCTGGCCGCACTGGCGAGGGGCTGATGCCAGGCGAAGCGTTCCGGGCCGAGAAGCCGCTCCAGGGAGGCGCCACCGCCGAAACGGATCAGTGGGTTCGTGCACAGGCCCACGCCGTGAGCTGCCATGCGGGCGAGTTCCCGGGGCGCGTCCGGACCGTTGAAGGCGCCATGGATGACATAGTGTCTCGGATCCCCTGTGGCCCCCGGCCGGCGGTCGGACGGGCCGCCTTCCTGGGCTGCCGCCACCGCGTCGACGACCGCTGATGTGGTCGCGTCGCCCGTGGCGTGCACCCCCGACTGGAGCCCCGCCCGGTGGATGAGGGCGATGATCTCCTTGAGCTCGGTGATGCGCGCCTCGTCGCTCGCGCCGGCCACGACGAGCTGTCCGTGCGAGCACTCGGTCCCGTAGGGAGCGGACATCCACGCGGTGCCGCTGCGCGGGGTCCCATCGGCGAACACCTTGACTCCACCGATGCGCAGCAACTGGGGGTCGATGGCGCGCTCCTCCAGCAGTCGGGGGAGGTCTGATTCAAGGCCGCTGCGGACGGTTTCGGAGCTGATGCCACCGGTGCCGGCGAACAGCATCAGGACGTTGACCCTCAGGGCCAGCTCCTGTGACTGCGCCAGTGCCGCCAGTGACTCGAGGGCTCCCGTGGTGGGAGAGCCATCCAGCAGTCCGGAGCCCCCGGGGCCGAGGCCGGGCTCCGTCAGTGACGTGATACCCCAGGAGTGCAGCAACGACTGGCACTTCAACTGGACCCGGCGCAGTTCAGCAGTGCTCGGGGCGGGAATGGCGCTGAGGGGCAATTCCATGGCGGCGTCGACGAACAGCCCGTTCGGCCTTCCGTCTGGGTGGCGTCCGATGACACCGCCGGGCGGGTCCGGAGTCGAACTCGTGACGCCGGCCATCCGGATCAGCGCCTCATTGGCCAGGAGTTGATGACCCGTCTGGTCGAAGGCGACCACGGGGACGTCGACACCGAGGCCGGCGAGCATCTGCACCCCGGCGGCGCCGAGGCGGAACTCATCCCACCCGTGCGCCTTGACGACTGCCGGTCGCGCCGACGCCGCCTGGCGCAGCGCGTGGGCGACCTCGTTCCACGTGGGACAGCGATGCGCCGAGACGTCGACGCAGCCATAGAGGATGCTGGCGAGCACCGTGAAGTGCAGGTGGGCGTCATTGATGCCCGGGATCAGCGCGCCACCAGCGGCATCCACGACGCGGGTGCCCGGTCCGACCAGGGCGCCCACCTCGGACGAGGGGCCGACGGCGGTGATGCGCCCTTGTGAGACGGCGACGGCATCCGGGGCAGGACCAGAACCCGGGGCCCGCAGGACCGTGGGCAGGTCCGCGCCATGGATGTACAGGTCCGCCCTGGGGGTCATGGGTTCCTCCTGTCCGTACTGCGCGGTGGTGACCCACGGATGTGAGCGCCCTCACATTGGAGCATTAAGTTGGTCAAGTGATCAAGACATATGACCAACTTCGGTCGTACGATGTATTCCATGCACGGCACGTCGAAGTGACCCCACGGTCCCGAGACCGCCTGAGAGAACGGAGCACGCATGTCGAAGCGCATTCCCGCTGAGCAGCGCCGGGAGGAATTCATCGAGGCGGCGGCGCGGGTGATCGCCCAGGAGGGGGTCGAGCGGGCGACTACGCGTCGCATCGCCCAGGAGGCGGGCGCCCCGCTTGCTGCGCTCCACTACTGCTTCCACAGCAAGGAGGAGCTCCTCGAGGCCGTACAGGAGTACCTGAGCCGTGACTTCGCCTCGCGGTTGCCCCCTTTGCCGCCGGAGGTCCGTGGCCTGGAGGCCGCCATAGCGGCCCATGCCGACCGGGTGTGGCAGCGGATCACCGAGCATCCCGAAGAACAGGTGGCGACCTTCGAGCTGCTGTTGCGCCGTTATCGGCAGAGCCAGGAGGATTCAGAGTCGCAGGCCCAGGCGAACCTGGAGATGTACCAGGCCTGGTTCCGGTCGACGTCCTCGATCTACGCGAGGGCAGCCGAGGAGGCGGGAGAACCGGTACCCAACAACCTGCTGCTGATCACGCAGTTGTTCATCGCCGGGATCGATGGATTGAGCATGCTCTACGTCGCCAGCCCCGAACTGGTTCAGCCCCAGCCCATGCTCGACGTCCTGGTCCGGTCCATCGTGGCCGCGTGCAGGTACGACATGTCCGAGACAGGCCGGTGACCGCGACGTCTCACGGGTGAACCAGCCGGTCCTGCCCGTGGCACGGCGTCCGCGGTCCGTGTCGCCCGCGGACCGGCCCACCCCGGGGAGAGGTCATGTCCGCGTGGAGCGGACCCCCTTTCGTCCGCACCCCACCGGTCCCTAGGGTGGACGGATGAGCAAGTACACCACCACGAACCCGACCACCGGACAGATCGAACGCGAGTTCCCCACCCTGCAGGACGGCGAGGTCGAGGGGGTCCTGGCCCGCTCCCATGCCGCCTACGACGGATGGCGGTCGACCTCCCCGCAGGACCGGGCGAAGGTGCTGGCCGATGTGGCCCAGGCCTACCGCGACCGCGCCGAGGAACTGGGCCGGCTGATCGCCACCGAGATGGGCAAGCCGCTGCGCCAGGCCATCGGCGAGGCCAAACTGGCCGGCAAGATCTACCAGTGGTACGCCGACCACGGCCCCGAACTGCTGCAGACGGAGACCCTGGACCCGCAGGGCGCCGTCGAGTCGATCGTGCAGACCACGCCGCTCGGTTCGCTCGTGGGCATCATGCCGTGGAACTACCCCTACTACCAGGTGGCCCGGTTCGCCGCCCCCAACCTGATGGCCGGCAACACCGTCATCCTGAAGCACGCCCCGATCTGCGGTGCGTCCTCCGCGGTGATGGAGCAGATCCTGCACGAGGCCGGGGTCCCGCAGGATGCCTACATCAACGTCTACGCCACCAACGAGCAGGTCGCCACGATGATCGCCGACCCGCGCGTGCAGGGCGTCTCGCTCACCGGCTCGGAGCGGGCCGGTACCGCCGTCGCCAAGACGGCGGCCGAGAACCTCAAGAAGGCCGTCCTGGAACTCGGCGGCTCGGACGCGATGATCGTGCTGGACGACGCCGACGTCGAGTCGACGGCCAGGACGGCGGCCCAGGGGCGGCTCTCCAACGCCGGCCAGGCCTGCAACTCGCCCAAGCGCATGATCGTCCCGAACGACAAGCTCGACCAGTTCGTCGCCACCGTGGTGTCCACGTTCGAGGGCGCCGCGGTGGGCGATCCCACCCAGGACGGCACCGCCGTCGGGCCGCTGTCCTCCGTCACGGCACGGGACACCGTGGTCCAGCAGGTGCAGAGGGCCGTGGACCAGGGTGCGACCCTGCACACCGGTGGCCAGCCGCTGGACGGCGAGGGCGCCTTCATGGCCCCGGCCGTGCTGACCGGGGTCACCCCGGAGATGGACGCCTACTCGGAGGAGATCTTCGGGCCGGTGGCCGTGGTCTACGGCGTGGACTCCGTGGAGGAGGCGCTCGAGCTCGCCAACGACGTCAGCTTCGGTCTCAGCGGATCCGTCTGGAGCCAGGACATCGATCGCGCCCAGGAGGTCGCCGACGGTCTCGAGGTGGGCATGGCCTACGTCAACGAGCACGGCACCACGCTGCCCGGCTTGCCCTTCGGCGGCGTCAAGCGCTCGGGTTTCGGCCGCGAGCTCGGCCGCTGGGGGATGGGCGAGTTCGTCAACACCCGGTTGCGCCGCACCGCCGCCGCCAAGGGCTGACCCGGGCGGGGTGGGCGGGTCCTCAGAGGGTGAAGGCCCGGATGAGGGAGAGCACGAGCCCGCCCACCCCGATGACGATCAGGGTCGCCCCCAGGGACAGGCACACGCTGGTGATGGGCCGGCGACGCCCCAGGCTCATCAGCGTGGGCTTGTCCGGGCTCACGTAGGCCAGGGCGTGGTCCCTGCCGCCCAGGCGGGCGCGTTCCGGGGCACGGAGGCGCCGTTCGTAGATGTCCTCGGCGGTGAACCACCGTGCCCGGGGCTGGTGCGGCTGGCCCATGATGACGATCTGCGTGGGGACGAACCCACGGTCGGTGGAACGCAGGAGCATGCCCAGCACGAACAATGGCAGCCCGATCCCCGGGCTGACCCAGGCGAGCACGTCTGCGGCGTCGGCGAAGTCCTCGAGGCCGGTCACGGTTCAAGGCTAGTCTCAACCGCCCGGGAACTGGGGGCTGCCCCGGTGAGCGTGCCGGGGCCCGCGCCGCCCCGCACGTGCCCGGGGTGTTCGCTGACGCGAGTCAACGAACACCCCGGCCCCGGCAGTCATGATCACGGCGCGCGGTGGTTTCCTTGGCGTGTCCCACCGCGCGGCGTGACCGTGACCCAAGAGCACGGTGCGGGGAGCGCCGCCGCCGGGAGCACGACGCGCGGGCCGCGGCTCAGGCCGCCAGCGCCTCCGGCGTGCGGACCGGCGTCGCGCGCAGCTGGCTGTCCTCGACGGTCACCCGCACCGCGTCCCCCTCGGCCACGGTCTCGGAGACCAGCAGGTCCGCCACCCGGTCGTCCAGCTCGCGCTGGATGACCCGGTGCAGCGGGCGCGCACCGTAGGCCGGTTCGTACCCGGCCTCGGCGATCCAGTCGCGGGCGGCGTCATCGACCTCGAGGGCGATGCCCTGGGCGGCGAGCCGGGCCTCGGAGGCCCGCAGCTGCAGTCCCACGATCTCGCGCAACTGCGCCGCCGAGAGCGGGGAGAACAGCACCGTCTCGTCGATCCGGTTCAGGAACTCCGGCCGCATGAACTCCTTCACCCGGCCCATCACCTTCTGGCGCACGTCCCGCTGGGCGGCCGCCGCGTCGGCGGAGGCGAACCCCAGGGACGTCCCGCCCGAGGACAGGAACTCGGACCCCAAGTTCGAGGTCATGATCAGCACCGTGTTGCGGAAGTCCACGGTGCGGCCCTGGCCGTCGGTGAGCCGGCCGTCGTCGAGCACCTGCAGCAGCAGGTTGAACACGTCCGGGTGGGCCTTCTCGATCTCGTCGAGCAGGATCACCGAGTACGGGCGGCGCCGGACCTGCTCGGTGAGCTGCCCGGCCTCGTCATAGCCGACGTACCCCGGAGGGGCACCGACCAGGCGCGAGACCGTGTGGCGCTCGCCGAACTCGGACATGTCGAACCGGACCATGGCGTGCTCGTCGTCGAACAGCGACTGCGCCAGCGCCTTGGCCAGCTCGGTCTTGCCGACGCCGGTGGGACCGAGGAACAGGAAGGACCCGACCGGCCGCGAGGGGTCGGCCATCCCGGTCCGGGACCGTCGGACGGACCGGGCGATCGCGGTGACCGCGTCGTCCTGGCCGACCACCCGGTGGTGCAGCTCATCCTCGAGCCGGGCCAGGCGCGATTTCTCGGCCTCGGTCATCCGCGCGGCCGGGATGCCGGTGGCGCGGGAGACCATCTCGGCGATGGCGCCCTCGTCGACGACGTCACCGGCCCCGCCCGCGTTCTGCCGTGCGGCGGCCTCGGCCAGCTGCTCGTTGATCCGGTTGACCTCGTCGCGCAGCTCGCCGGCGCGCTCATAGTTCTCGGCGTTGACGGCGGAGTTCTTCTCGGCCTCCAGCCCCGCGAGCGTGGCGCGCAACGCGTCGACGTCCACCGGTGCGCCGCCCTCGACCGGGCCGCGCCGCAGCGACAACCGTGCCCCGGCCTGGTCGATCAGGTCGATCGCCTTGTCCGGCAGGAACCGGTCGGTGATGTACCGGTCCGAGAGCACGACGGCGGCGCGCAGCGCCTCGTCCGTGTACGTCACCCGGTGGTGGTCCGCGTAGCGGCCGGCCAGCCCGGCCAGGATCTGCACGGTGTCCTCCACGGAGGGCTCCGGGACGGTGACCGGCTGGAAGCGGCGCTCCAGGGCGGCGTCCTTCTCGATCTTGCGGTACTCCTTGAGCGTGGTGGCGCCGACCATGTGCAGGTCCCCGCGGGCCAGCCGCGGCTTGAGGATGTTGCCGGCGTCCATGCCGCCGGACTCCCCGGAGCCCCCCGCGCCGACGACGGTGTGCAGCTCGTCGATGAACACGATGGTGTTGCCGTCCTCGGCGATCTCATCCATCGCGGTGGTGAGCCGCTCCTCGAAGTCGCCGCGGTAGCGGGTGCCGGCGACCATGCCGGCCAGGTCCAGCGTGATGACGCGCCGGCCCTTGAGCTGGGCGGGCACCTCGTCGTCGGCGATGGCCTGGGCCAGGCCCTCGACGATGGCGGTCTTGCCGACGCCGGCCTCGCCGATCAGCACCGGGTTGTTCTTGGTCCGGCGGGCCAGGACCTCGATGGTCTGCTCGATCTCGTCCTCGCGGCCGATCACCGGGTCCAGCCGGCCGGCGCGGGCCTCCTCGGTCAGGTCGAGGCCGAACTTCTCCAGCACGGATCCCTCGGCGCCGGTCTGACCCGGGCCCTCACCCGGCCCGTGACTCGGTTGTCCCGGCTGGGCCTGTTGCTGGGCGGCGGCCTGCAACGACTGGGGGGTGACACCGGCCTGGGCCAGCAGGTGCCCGGCGGGGGAGTCCTGGTTCAGCACGAAGGCGAAGAACACGTGTTCCGGGTCGATGTACGTGGAGCCGAAGGCGCGGGCCACCTGGTAGCCGTCCAGCAGGACCTTCTGCGCCGAGGCGTTCAGGGCCGCGGACGTCTCGTCCTTCCCCTCGACGGGAGCGGGCAGGCGCTCGTCCACGGCCGCGATGAGGGCCTGGGGGTCGGCGCCGGAGGCGCGGACGCCGGCGGCGGCCGGATCCTCGCCGAGCATGGTGCGCAGGACGTGCAGGGCGTCGACCTCGGTCTGGCCGCGTTCGACGGCGAACCGCGCGGCGGCGGCGATGACGTCGTGGGTCCGCTTGCTCAGCAGGCGGGTGATGTCGACGGGGCGTCCCTGACGGCCCACCCGTTGACCCTGCAGGTAGCGGGTGAAGAATTCGTCGAAGGAATCGCCGTGGGAGCCGGCGGGGCCGAAGAATGCGGGCATTGGTCCTCCTCGAGACATGCTCAGCGAGAGTTGAGTGTGTTCAGCTCAAGTAACGCAGGTGTTCCTGGAAATGTTCCCGAATCACCGCGCGGAGGTCAAGAAACGTGAGTGGACCTGACTCAAGATGCGGCACGGCCCCCGGCGAGGATCACCGGGGGCCGTGCTCAGGACGTCATGCCGTCAGTCGGTCTACCCCATCATGTGCACGATGACCTCGACGACGCCGGCGGCCGCGGCGAGCGTGACGACGCCGGTGATCGCCCAGAACGCGGCGACGTCGGTGCTCGGCGAACCGGTCAGCGCGGTCCGGGAGACGGGAGTGAAGGAGGGCAGGAAAGCGGACATGAGCGTCCTCCATGAGTGGGATCTGAACCGGCCAAGATATGGCCCCTGGTCCTGCCCAGAGCGGGCATTGGGCAGGACATTACACGCGTCCCCAGGGGCGGGGAAACGCCACGCCGGGCGACACGCCGGACGAGACGCAGCCGGTCCTAAACGGGTGCCGGTCCGACCTGTTGACGGTCCCGGAAACACCCTGCGACGAGGCGCTACCCAGGGGGCGGTGGCGCGTCCCGGTCCTCCGGGGTGGCGGTCCCCCAGTGCTCGTGCAGGGCGGTGATCGCCTCCGTGACCAGGGCGCTGCGGGTCACGCCGATGGGGAGGGCGGCCACCACGGAGTTCGTCCGGACGTTTCCCCGCAGGGGGCGGAAGACCAGCGGCCTGCCCTCCGGGCTGGTCGCTGCCGGTTGCATCAGCAGGGAGTAGGCGAGGTTCCGACCCACGACGTTGTGGATGGCCCCCACGCTGGCCGACCGGCCGAGCACATGGGGCTCCACCCCGGCCTTGGCGTACTCGGCCAGCGTGCGCTGCAGGGCCGGCTCCTCGCTCATCAGCATGACCGGGTGGGTGGCCAGCTCCTCCAGGCTCACGGTGTCCCGGTCGGACAGCGGGTGCTCGGGGCTCAGTACGGCCTGGCGGCGCGCCTCCTGGAGCACCTCGGTGGCGCAGTCCGGCAGCGCCTGGGCCTCGTAGATCACGCTGAGCTGGGCCACGCCCCCCAGCATGAGTTGTTGCACCTCGGGGCCGGCGGCCTCGATGAAGTCCAGTTCCACGGCCGGGTGCCGGTGGGTGAACCAGTCCAGCAGGGGAGGGATGACATGGGGGGCCAGGGTCCTGAACACCCCCACGGTCAACCGGCCGGAGAGCCGGCCGTGTGCTCCCTCCACGGCGGAGCCGATGTCCGCGACCTGCTCGACCACCTGCCGGGCGCGGGCGGCGACGACCTGCCCCTCCGCGGTCAGGGCGATGCCGCGGCCCCGACGGCGGATGGCCAGCGAGGCGCCGACGGCCTGTTCCAGCTGCGCCAGCGCCAGGCTGACGGCCGCCTGGGAGACGTGGCACCTCCTGGCCGCCTCCGTGATCGACCGGGTCTCCGCGATGGCGGCAAAGTATTCCAGCTGGCGCAGGGTTAGTTCGCTCATCGTCTCCCCTTATGACTCTCACCAGTTATCTTAGCTAGACAAATGTGACGCGCGCCACGAGGCTCGACTGTGAGACCAGCCGCTCAGTCACCCCCGTCAGGAGTCATCGTGGAGCAGCACA
>NZ_DAOMPX010000032.1:0-35847 GCF_035445025.1 Citricoccus sp.
CGCCACTGGTCCGCGGCGTAGAGCATCTCGTTGACGTAGTTGTAGCGCGAGTACTCCAGGGCCACGGACTCGTCGGCGTTGATGTCCCAGACGTCGGCACCGGTCACTGTGGCCTCGGCGGCGGCGTTGGTGAGGATGCCGTCCAGGGAGCCGACCGAGCCGTCGAAGGCGTAGGTGTGCTCACCGGTCTTCGGGGCCTGCGAGACGTACCCGGCGTCCTCCATGACCCGGATGGGGTCCTCCTTCTCGTAGGAGTTGAAGTCGCCGATGAGCAGGACCTTCACCACGCCGGTCTCGTCCTGCAGCTGCGCCGCGAAGGCGACCAGGGCCTCGGCCTGGGCCACGCGGTCCGCGTTGGAGGCACCCTGGCCGTCGCCGATGTCCGTGTTGCCCGCGCCGGAGCCCGAGCCCTTGGACTTGAAGTGGTTGGTGATGGCGATGAACCGGGTGGACTCATCCCCGTCCACGGCCTGGAACACCTGCGCCAGCGGCTCGCGGGCGTTGTCGAAGGCGACCTGGTCGTCGAGGATCACCGACTCCCCGACCGTCTCCACGACCTCGGGCTGGTAGATGAAGGCGTTGCGGATGACGTCCTGGGAGGCCAGGTCCGGGGTCACCGAGGGAGTCTTGGCATACGCCCACTTCTCCCGGCCGGCGTCGGCGTTCAGCGCCTCGACCAGGGTGGCCAGCGAGTGGTCCCGGTCCTGTCCGAACACCGCGGAGTTCTCGATCTCCTCGAGGCCGATGACCGAGGCGTCCAGCCCGTTGACGGCCTCGACGATCTTGGCCTGCTGGCGTTCGAGGTTGACCTCGTCGTAGGCACCGCGGGGATCACACCGATTGGTCGTGATGGGGTTGCCCTCGCGGTCCTCGTAGGCCTCGCAGGACTCGAACCGGTTCCCCAGGGTGGTGAAGTAGTTCAGCACGTTGAACGTGGCCACGGAGACGGTGCCGCCGACCTCGGCGGGCGCCTCCTCCCCGGTCCGGGTGTCCTCGAACCGGGCGGGCTGGACCTGGTCGGCGTTCTCGTCCGTCAGGTGCGCCAGCGGCTGGAAGCTCCAGGCGCCGTAGCGGAAGTCCAGGATCACCGGGGTGGTGAAGTCGACACCGGAGCCCACGCGCACCGGGTCGTCCAGGTCCAGGTACGGCAGGGCGTTCTGGTTCCCGGGGGAGCGCATGAAGTTCGTGCCGGCGCCGTCGTCGAGGACGATGAGCTTCTCGTCGTTCTCGGCCCTCACGGCCTGGGCCGCGGCACCCGGCTTGGCGACCGTCGTCGGGTTCAGCAGCGGGCTGTCCCCGGGCACGATGCCCAGCGAGCCGTAGGTGTTGACGTCGTAGTTGTCCGTGATCGTCCAGTCACCCACGGGAGCGAGGAGCATGCCCTCGTGGGCCTCCTTCTCGGCCTCGGTGAGCGGGAACTCCAGTTCCGTGGGTTCCACGGCGGCGTCCTCGTCGAGGACCTCCACGCCGCCGTCGGCCACGGTCAACTGGGTCAGGGCGTAGTACTCGCCGGCCGTGCCCGTGACCTGGACGTGGTCGCCGAGGGCGACGTCGTCCACGGTGTCCCGCGAGTAGACGAAGATGCCGTCCGAGGCTTCTCCACCGCCTCCGCCTCCGCCTCCGTCACCGTCGCCGGCGTCACCGCCGGTGCCGGCGGTCTGCAGGTAGTAGCTGTCGTAGCCGCCGGTGGAGTACACCGCGGTGACCACGCCGCGCGTCGTCACGACCTGCCCGGCCAGCGGGGTGGCCTCCCCGGTGCCCTGGATCCGGGCGATGGGGGTGACCTCGGTGGGGGTGACGGGATCCCCGGGTGCCGGGTCGACCGGGTCGGCCGGGTCACCGGGGTCGCCCGGTTCCGAGGTGGAGTTCGTCGGCGTCACGGTCCCGTAGAGGCTGAAGTCGGCTGCGTTGTCGTCCGTGTCCACACCGCCGGCGGCACGGTTCATCGACCTCGGGTCCGAGTTCGCGGACGGGGACTGCGCCGCGGCGGTCTCGAAGGTGTTCGAGGAACCGTAACCCAGCAGGTCGACCACGCGCTCGTCCTGGCCGGAGAGGACCGAACCGGTCGACAGTCCCGTCAGGGCCGCGGACTGGTCGGAGAGCACCAGGGTCCCGCTGGTGCCGGAGAAGGACACGCCCGTGGTGGCATCCGGGGCGGGCAGGGCCTGGCCGGCGGAGCCGTTCGAGCTGCCCTGGACCAGGTAGTACCCCTGGGCGGGGATCGTGCCGGAGAGCCGCACGACGCCGGTCGGGGCCGAGCTGCCGCCGGAGGAGCGGTACTGCAGGGACCAGCCCTCCAGGGAGACCGGGGAGTCCGTGGGGTTGTAGAGCTCGACGAACTTGTGCGTGTAGACGGCGTTGGCCGACCCGCCGTTCGTGTAGGCCTCGCTGATGACGACGTCGTCACCCGCCGGTGAGGCCTGGGCGGGGACGACGACGGCCGCGGCGAGCAGGGCCAGCGAGGCCCCGACGGCGGTCAGTCGGTGGGTGGTCTTCATGGAGTCACTTTCGGTGGGGTGCGAGCGGTGAAGGACGGTTGACATGGTCACATGTGACGCTGAACGGCCGGTGTCCAGCGGTTGGCCGCGGGTGGACGGCGGCGCGGTACCCTCCGGCCGGGCCCGGGGACGGCAATGCCCCCGGGGACGGATCCCGGGGGCATCACCGTCACGGCCGGTGTTCCGTCCATGTCAGTGCGTCGGATCAGGACGAGCGCGGGCCCGTGCCGTTGCCCTGGTTCTCACCGGGGGCGCGGCCGCCGTCATGGTTGCCGCTGTTGTTGCCGGGGCCCCTGTTCGGGTTGTCCCGGCCGCTGTTGTTGCCGGGCCCCTTGTTCGGGTTGTCCGTGCCGGCATCCGGCTGACCGGTGCCGGTGACGCTGAGCGGGAGGCGCACCTCGGAGGTGGAGGCGTACCGGTCGTCGTAGGTCACGGTCATGACCAGGGTGCCCTCGGCCGCGGTCCCGGGAGCGGAGATCCCGGCGAGGGTGACGGTCTCGCCCTCGGCGGCGATGTCCTGGGAGCCGAGCTCGGTCACCGTGCCGTCGGCGGCCTCGAAGGCCACGGCGACGCCGGTGGCGTCCCCGGCGCCGTCGGAGTCCAACTCGAGATCGTCCAGGGTCAGGACGATCTCCTCACCGGGGGCCACCGTCTCGGGGGCGCCGGTCACTTGCACGGAGTTCTTGGAGAAGTCCGGGCGGATGTCACCGGTGGCGGCGGTCTGCGCCTGGATGTACTCCTGGTACGCCTGGTTGTCCATGATGCCCAGGTCGACGTAGCCCTGCTGGCCGGTGGCGAAGCCCTCGTAGCCGTCGGGGGCGGGGTTGCCTGTGCCGACCCAGGAGGTGTCACCCAGGAAGGACAGGGTGGCGATGGTGTACATCTGGTCCATCTCCACCGGCTCGCCGCCGATCCAGATCCCGGTGACCTTGTCGTCCTGGGCACGGGACTCGTCGAAGGTGTAGGTCAGCTCCTCGGACCAGCCCAGGTGGTTGGTCTTCTGGCCGTTCTGCCAGTTCTCCTCGAGGACCTGCTTGATCGAGGAGCCCGGGAGGTCGAAGTAGACCAGGGTGTTGCCGAACGGTGCGAAGTCGAGGACCTCGCCGAGGGTCACCTTGCCGTGCGCGGCGGTCGGCTTGGCGGTGAACTCACCGCCGGCGGTGAACCGGTCGTACAGCAGTTCGGCGCGCAGGCCGCCGGAGTTGGTCACGCCCAGGTCGACGGCGGGGTTGGACAGGGCGACCCTGTCCTTGAGGGCGTTGGCGGCCCAGTTGCCCAGGGTGGTCTCCTGGCGCCGGGTGCCGCCGGCGCGCCAGGAGCCCGATTCCGCGATGCGCACCGGGTAGTCGGTGGTGATCGACGCGTCGATCTCACCGATCTCGGTCTTCTGCAGCTCCTCGAACTCCGCGACGGCCGCCTGCTCTAGGGCGTAGACGGCGGCGGTGGCCTCGGACTCCGCGGCTGCGGCTGCGGCGTCCTGTTCCGACTGCTCGATCAGCGAGGACTCGTATCCGAGGACCTCGGAGGTCTCGGCGTCGATCTCGAGCTCGACGGCGGCGAGCAGGTTGCCGGACTGGCCGGCCTGCACCACCGGGCGGTTCTTGGGGCCGTCCTCGGTGGGGACGGTGGTGGCGTAGTTGTAGGCCTGGTGGGAGTGGCCGTTGAAGATCACGTCCACCGCCGGGTCGGTGTCGTTGACGATGCGCTCGAAGACCTCGGAGCGGGCGGTCTCCTCCTCGAGCGAGCCGTTGCCGTCGGCACCGTCGTGGTAGGAGGCCACGATGATGTCGGCCTCCTCGTTGTCTTCCTCATCGACGCCGTCCGAGAGCATCCGGGCAACCTGGTTGACGGCATCCACGTGGTACGGGACCTCGTTGCCCTCGAGGCCGGCGCCGGTGGTGGTGGCGTAGAGGTTGTTCGGCACGGCACCGATCACGGCGACCGTCACGCCGCCCACCTCGAACACCTCGTGGGAGGACAGGACCGGGTCCTTGGTCCCCGGGTCCACGAAGTTCGCGGCCAGGATGTCGAAGTCCGCGATCTCCAGCACGCGGTCCTGCAGGTCGTCCAGGCCCTTGTCGAACTCGTGGTTGCCGGCGGCCGAGACGTCCAGGCCGAGGGCGTTCATGACCTCCAGCGTCGGTTCGTCCTGCTGGACGTTGGACACCGAGGCCGAGGCGCCGATCAGGTCCCCGGCGCTGGTGAACAGGGTGGATCCCTCACCCTGGGCGGCCTCGAACGCGGCGCGATAGTCCTCCACGGTGTCGGCGAACTGCGTGCCGGAGAAGTCGGGGGACAGGGCGCCGTGGAAGTCGTTGAAGCTCAGGAGCGAGATCTTCTCCGTGCCCTCGGCGGCCGGGACGGCGGCGGCCTCGATGGCCTCCTCGGCGGTCACGGTGGGGACGGTGGTGTCGGCGGAGGCCGGGAGCGCTGCCGCAGGGGCGATGACGAGCCCCGCGGTGAGCACACCGGCCAGCAAGGATTTCCTTGGCTGCATCAGTCTGTGGTTCCTCTGGTGCCCCAGAAACGGTGCGTTCCAGCCGGCGACGGGGCTGATTCCGGCGTGGACGACCGCCGTCCGAGAAAGACGACGGTCCCATCATCGCACCACCCCCGCATGAAGTCTCGGTGACGCCGAAAATAACGGGAGGGCATACGCCAGGTGCCGTGGACCGGCGGACCAGTTCCAGGCCTGACAGGGGAGCATGCGGCGCGTGATGCCACGGAGAGCGGATGGTAAGGGATTCGAACCCTTGGCACGGGGTTACCGCACACTGGTTTTCAAGACCAGCTCCTTCGGCCGCTCGGACAACCATCCAGAAGGTCCAGTCTAGACGGCCGGCGCCCGGTTGCCGCGCGGGTGGCAGGGAACCCGCCTGACGGTAGATCATGGACGGAGCCCTGCCCGCGCGCGTCCGGCGCGCACCGACTGCCCACAGCCACGGAGGAACCATGACCACGCAGCCCCGGGACGCGTCCCACCCGACCATGCAGGCCATCTCCTACACCGGCGCCGGTGGTCGTGAGGTCGTGGCCGTCGTCGACTCCCAGATCCCCGTCGCGGGACCGGGGGAGGTGCTCATCCGGGTGCACGCCGCCGGCATCAACCGGGCGGACCTGCTGCAGAGGGCGGGGAACTACCCGGTGCCTCCCGGTGCCCCGGACGGGCCGGGGCTGGAGGTCTCCGGGACGATCGAGGAGACCGGGGCCGGCGTCGGGCCCTGGGAGTTCGGCACGCCCGTCTGCGCCCTGCTCACCGGCGGGGGGTACGCCGAGTACGTCGCGGTCCCCGAGGGACAGGTGGTCCCGGTGCCCGACGGCGTCTCCCTCATCGATGCGGCCGGCCTGCCCGAGGTGGCCGCCACGTGCTGGTCCAACCTCGTGATGGAGGCGGGCGTCCAGGCCGGGGACTGGGTCCTCGTCCACGGCGGCACCGGGGGCATCGGCTCCTTCGCCCTGCAGCTGCTGGCCGCGCTGGGGGCGCGTCCGCTGGCCACCGCCGGCAGCCCGGAGAAGGTCGAGCGCTGCCTCGAGCTGGGGGCTGAGGCCGCCATCAATCATCGCGAGGAGGACTTCGTGGAGCGCGTGCGCGAGATCACCGGTGGGCACGGCGCGGACGTCATCCTGGACGTCATCGGGGCGAAGTACCTGGAGCGCAACGTCGACGCCCTGGCCCGGGGCGGCCGCCTGGTGGTCATCGGCCTGCAGGGCGGGGGCTCGGGGACCCTGCCGCTCGGGAGGCTGATGGGCGTCAACGGCTCGGTGACCGGGACCCTGCTGCGGCCGCGTCCGGTGCAGGAGAAGGCGGAGATCATGCGTCAGGTCCGCGACCAGTGCTGGCCGCTGGTCAGCGCCGGGAAGATCCGCACGACGACGGACACCGCCTTCCCCCTGGACCGTGCGGCACAGGCCCAGGACCGTTTCGAGGAGGCGGACCGCACCGGCAAGGTGCTGCTCGTCACCGAGGCCGCCGCCGCGGACGCCGTGCACTCCGGCGCGCAGCGGCACCGCCCGTGATGGCCGGGCCGTTCGCACGCGGGCGCCAGCGGCGGAAGGACGATCGTGAGCTCGGCACCGACCTGTGGCGCCGCTGTTACGACTGGTTCGCCCGGTCCCTGGACCGGTATTGGCAGGTCGTGGACGAGGCGCAGCGCAGCGGGAGCATCCCGCAGGACGAGATGAACGGGCTGGTGAACGCCGGGAACGTGCTGGCCGAGCTGCTGCCGCGGGTCCGGCGGCTGTGCGTCGAGGCCCGGCGGGAGCACCCCGAGCACGGGATGGAGGTCCCGGCGCCCGTCTCTGACCTGCACCGGGTGCTGTCCCGGGCCGCCAACGACCTGGCCACCACGGCGCAGGCGGCCGCCATGTTCCGGCTCGGCCAGTCCTCCCTGCAGTCCGTGGGACGCCGGGCCGAGAAGGTCATCGCGGCGGTCGAGGAAGCAGAGACGCTCCGCCCTGGGCGTTGACCACGCACTCCGGGTGCCGAGGGGCAGGCCCCGGGGCCGTGGGTCAACCCGCCGGCAGGCCGGCGCCCTGCCAGGCGACCATCCCGCCGCCCATGGTGTCCGCGGCGTAACCGGCCGCCTCGAGGGCCTCGGCCACCCGGGCGCTGCGACTGCCGCTGCGGCACACCACGATCACCGGCCGTGTCCGGTCCAGCTCGTCCAGGCGCGTGCCCAACTGGCCCATGGGGATGTGGATGGCGCCGGGGATCATTCCCTCGGCAACCTCGAAGTCCTCCCGGACGTCCAGGACCTGGTCCTGGGCTCGGCGCTGGTCGGCCTCGGTGATGGTGATCTCGGACAAGGCTGCTCCTCAAGGGTCTATGGATTCGCGGGCGTGACCCGTGCACCCAGTATGCTGCATACCCCCCGGGGTATGCAAGGATCGCTGGAGGATCAGGCGCACGATCACGCCGTGGAACGCACCTCACGGCATGAAAAAACCTCCCCGAGCGGCGTGAGCCGTCTCGGGGAGGTTTCCTGGAGCCCCCTGCCGGATTCGAACCGGCGACCTGCTCTTTACGAGGGAGCTGCTCTGGCCAGCTGAGCTAAGGAGGCGTTACCGTGGCGCCCGCCGTGCGAGTGCCACGGCTGTCCATGGTAGCGGCAGGGTGGCCTGCCGGGCAAAGCGTGTCATGGCGCGCTTGTTGGATGGGGAGGATCCGGGTGCCCGGTGCGGTCCACAACCCACAGATGACGTTCACTTCACGGCCAACCCCCGGACAGCTAGGTGCGGTGGAGTGGGACGACCATGAACGAGACCCCGGCACCTGCCCGGGCCGTCGTCGAGGGGAGAACGGACGTGACGATGCCCTCCACCACCCGTCCGGGGCCTGGCCTGGAACCGGCGCGCCCCCTGAGGCTGGCCGTGCTCGACATGTCCGGCACCACGGTCGAGGAGGGCGGCCTGCAGGACGACGCGTTCAGCACGGCCCTCCGCGAGGAGGGGATCGAACCGGGCGGCCCCCGGCATGACGCGATGGTGGGTTACTTCCGGCGGTCCCGCGGCACCCCCCGCCACGAGGTCTTCCGCTCGATCTTCAGCGATGACGCGGTCGTCGCCCGGCGGGCCAACCGGCGCTTCGAGACCGCCTACGACGAGTTGCTCGCCGAGCGCGGGGTGCGGCCGGTGCCGGGGGCCGCCGAGGCCATGGCCGAACTGCGCGAGGCGGGGATGAAGATCGTGCTGACCACCGGCTTCGCCCGGCACACGCAGAACATGATCCTGGAGTCCCTGGGGTGGATGGGCGTCTCGGACCTGAGCCTGTGCCCCTCGGACGCCGGCCGGGGCGTGCCCTACCCGGACATGATCCTCACCGCCCTGCTGGCCCTGGACCTGGACGACGTCCGCTCCGTGCTCGTCGCGGGAGACACGGTCGGGGACATCCGTGCCGGCCGGCGCGCGGGGGCCGGGCTCACGGTCGGCGTGCTCTCCGGCTACCACGACGGGCCGGCGCTGACGGCGGCCGGTGCCACCGCCGTCGTGCCCTCCGTCCGGGACATCCCGGCGCTGGTCCGGGGCCGCTGACGGGGCTCGTCCCCGACCGGCCACCTGCACCGGCCACCTGAACCGGTCACCGCCACCACCCACCGCCACCGGCCGCCGGCCGGTCACGGACCCGGGGGCGTCAGGGGCAGGTCAGCCCGTCCTCGGGCACGGTCCCCTCCACGAGGTAGGCGTCCACGGCGTCCTCGATGCAGTCCCCGGCCCGACCGTAGGCGGTGTGGCCCTGGCCCTCCCAGGTCACCAGGACGGCCGACTCCAGCTGGTCGGCCAGGACCGAGGCCCACTCATAGGGGGTCGCGGTGTCCCCGGTGGTGCCGACGACCACGATGGGCGCCGCACCCGGAGCGCTGGCCGGAGCCGGTTCGCTCACCGGGGCCTCGGGCCACACGGCGCAGTACAGCCCGGAGTAGGCCAGGAACCGGCCGAGGGTCGGGGAGGCCTCGTCCAGCTCCGCGGCCTGCTCGCGCAGGACCTGCGTGTCCGCCGGTGCCGGCCCGTCGAGGCACTTCACGGCGGTGATCGCCGCGGTGACGTTCGAGTCGTACGTGCCGTCCTCGTCCCGTCCGGCACCCAGGTCCGCCAGGTGCAGCATCAGGTCGGGGTTGCCGTCCAGGGCGTCCTGGACGGCCCTGGTCAGCACGGGCCAGCTCTCGTCGGCGTTCAGCGCGAGGATCATCCCGGACACGAACGTGCTGGCCGGCACCTGGCGTCCGTCCGAGGCGGTCATCGGGGACTGCTCCACCTGCTCCAGAAGGCGCCGGACCTGGGCCACGGCGTCCTCCGGGGTCCCGGAGAGGGGGCAGTCGCTGCCGGCCAGGCAGTACTCCGCCCAGGACGCCAGCGCCTCCTCGTAGGACGCGGCCTGGGCCAGCGTCACCTCGGACTCGGGCAGGGACGGGTCCATGGCGCCGTCCAGCACCATGCGTCCCACGTTCTGCGGGAACAGCCCCGCGTAGGTGGCCCCCAGGTCGGTGCCGTAGGAGAAGCCCAGGAAGTTCAGCCGGTCGTCCCCGAGCACCGCGCGCAACAGGTCCAGGTCCCGTGCCGAGCTCTCGGTGTCCACGTGACCCAGGACCTCCCCGGTGTGCTCCTCACAGGCCTCGGCGAACTCGCGCGCGGACTCGCGCAGCTGGTCGAGTCCCTCGTCCGTGGAGGGGTCGATGTGGCCCTCCCGGGCCTCGTCCATCTCCTCGTCCGTCAGGCAGGTGACCGGGGCGGAGCGGGACACGCCGCGGGGATCGAAGCCGACCACCGTGTAGTGCTCCCGGACGTCCGCCGAGACGGCGTAGTCCAGACCCTCGACCACCATGTCCACGCCGGAGACGCCCGGCCCGCCGGGATTGACCAGCAGGTGCGGGGCGTCCTCCCCGGCCCCGGCCGAGCGGACCAGGGCCAGGTCGATGCTGTCCCCGCCCGGGTCGGCGTAGTCCAGCGGGGCGCGGGCGGTCGCGCACTCGAAGCCGCCCTGGTCCTGCTCACAGTCCTGCCACTGCAGATCCTGGTCGTAGTACTCCCCGAGGCCGTCGGGCACCTCCCCGGGGGCGGCCGTCCCGGGGCCGGTGGTCCCGCCGGTGGCCTCCTGCCCGCCTCCCGGCGTGGTCCCCTCCGTGCCGGTGCCCGTCCCACCACCGGCCCCGCCATCGGGGGTGCAACCGGTCAGGAACAGTCCCGCGGCCAACAGGCCGGCGAGCAGGGGCACCGGACGGCCGGGACTGCTGCCGAGGGGGCGGAGGGAAGCACGGGGACTCTGGCGCACGCGGGGCCTCTCAGGGATGGTCGGGCGGTCGTCGGTCGAGGATCCGGTCCGGCAGGAAGCTGGTGGCCATCGCCTCCAGCGCCAGCAGGGGCGGGACGTTGCCGGCCAGCCGGCGCCGGGCCGTGGAGACGGCGTCGATCCGCTCCACGGTGCGTTCCGGGGAGGCGGCCCGGGCATAGGAGGCCAGCTCGTCGCGCAGGTGCTCGTTGACCAGTTCGGCGTCGGTGCCCAGCTGCAGGGCCAGCACGTCCCGGAACAGTCCCGTGAGGTCGATCATGGCCCGGTCCAGGGTGTCGTGCACGGCACGCTTGTTCCGCGCCGTCTGGGCGTCCTCGAGCCTCTTGACGTGGTGACGCAGCTTCGCCGGGACCTTCTCGTCCTCTGCCAGGCCGAGTGACCGCAGCAGGTTGCGCCGCTCCTCGGCATTGCGGACCTCGGCGGAGGAGGCGGCCTCCTGCTGGGTGACCTCCACGAGCTCCTTGGCCATCGCCACGGCGTCCGAGGTGGCCTTGACGCGCAGGGGCAGGTGCACCACGGACTCGCGGCGGGACCGCGATCCCTCGTCCCGGGCCAGGCGCCGGGCCATGCCCACGTGGGACTGGGAGGCCCGGGCGGCGAACAGGGCCAGCTCCGGGTCCAGGCCGTCGCGTTCCACCAGCAGGTCCGCCACCGCCCGCACGGCGGGGATCCGCAGGCCCACCTGGCGGCACCGGGACCGGATGGTGACCAGCACGTCGGCGGGGGAGGGGGCGCACAGCATCCAGACGGTCCGCTCGGGCGGTTCCTCGATCGCCTTGAGCAGCACGTTCGTGGCCCGCTCTGTCATCCGGTCCGCGTCCTCCATGATGAAGATGCGCCAGCGCCCGGAGGTGGGACGGTCCTGGGCGAGCGCGATCAGGTCGCGGACCTCGTCGATCTTGTAGGTGACGTTCTCGGTGGCCAGCACCTTCACGTCCGCGTTTGTCCCGGCGGCGACGGTCAGGCAGGCGTGGCAGCTGCCGCAGCCGCGCCGGTCCGGGTCCTCGACCTCGCACTGCAGCGCCTGGGCGAAGGCCCGGGCCGCGTTGGAACGGCCGGATCCCGGGGGGCCGGTGAACAGCCAGGCGTGCGTGGGCCGGTCCGCCGCGGCGGCCCGGGACAACTGCTCGACGGCGGCCTGCTGGCCGGCGAGGTCGGCCCAGGCCGGCGCCAGGGCGGCCGGGGTCGTCTGGTCCGCGGGGACGGGGGAGGGCGCGGTCATGGCCGGCTCCCTTCGGGTTGTGTCCCTTCGGTGGCCATCGCCCCGGAGCGGCCCCGCTGGTCCAGGAGTCCGGTGACCCGCCCCAGCACCTCCTCGGCCAGCTCCGGAACCGGCCGCGCGGCGTCCAGCACCAGGTACCCGCCCGGATCGGCGGCCGCCCGGTCGGTGAAGGCCGCCCGGATGCGCGCGTGGAAGGACTCCGGCTCGGACTCCATCCGGTCCGGCCCGGCGCCCCCGGCCGACTGCTCGCGCAGGGCCCGCCGCGCGGCGGCCGTGCCGGTGTCCACGTCCAGCAGGACCGTGAGGTCCGGGTGCAGCCCGTCGGTGGCCCACTCGTTCAGCTGCGCCACCATCTCGGTGCCGAGGTCCCGTCCGGCGCCCTGGTAGGCCACGGAGGAGTCCACGTAGCGGTCGGTGACCACGATCCGCCCGTCCGCCAGGGCCGGGGCCACCAGTTGGCGCACGTGCGCAGACCGGGAGGCGGCGAACATCAGGGCCTCGGTGACGGCATCGATGGGGGCGTACCGCGGATCCAGGACGAGCTCGCGGAGCCGCTCACCGATGTCGGTCCCGCCCGGTTCGCGGGTCGGCAGCACGTCGTGGCCGGCGGCCCGGAGCCGATCGACCAGCAACCGGGCCTGGGTGGACTTGCCCGAACCGTCCCCGCCCTCGAAGGCGATGAACACGCCCCGCCCTCGGGCTCCGGGGACGGCGGCAGCAGGCGTCTCAGTCACCGGCCCAGCCTACCGGCGGCGGCGTCACGGTGCCGAACGATCCACACCCCGGGCCCGGCGGCGGACGTACGATGTGGCCCATGCATCCCGAAACCCTCTTGGTCAGTGCCGCCCGTCCCGCGAAGGAGGTCGACGCGCCCGTCAACGAGCCCGTGCACCTCACCTCCACCTTCGTGGGATGGGAGGCCGGGGGCGGTGCCGACCGCCGGGTCTACGGCCGGATGTCCAACCCCTCCTGGGACGGGCCCGAGGAGCTGCTGGCCGCGCTCGAGGGAGTGCCGGACCCCCAGGCCACGCCGGCCCTGCTGTTCTCCTCCGGCATGGCCGCGATCGCCGCGGCACTGCACCTGGTCCCGGTCGGCTCACGAGTCATCGCCCCGCAGCACGCCTACAACGGCCTGACCTCGTTGTTGGAGAGCATGGGCGACTCCGGCCGGCTGAGCGTCGACCAGGTGGACATCACGGACACCGTGGCGGTCGTCGGAGCGCTCGAGGGGGCCTCGATCCTGTGGCTCGAGTCCCCGACCAACCCGATGCTGGAGGTCGCGGACCTGCCCGCGCTCACCGGGGCCGCGCACGCGGCCGGGGCGCTCGTCATCGTGGACAACACCTTCGCCACGCCCCTGGTGCAGCGTCCGCTCGACCTCGGCGCGGACGTCGTGGTGCACTCGGTGACCAAGTACCTGGCCGGGCACTCCGACGTGGTGATGGGCGCGGCCGTCACCGCCGACCCGGAGCTGCAGGCCAGGCTGCACGCCCACCGGACCCTGCACGGGGCCATCGCCGGGCCGATGGAGGCCTTCCTGGCGCTGCGCGGGATGCGGACCCTCGCCCTGCGCCTGGAGCGCTCGCAGGCCAACGCGGCCGAACTGGCCCGCCGGGCGGAGGCGGCCCGGCGCGAGGGCACCCTGCCGATCGCCGCCGTGCGCTACCCGGGACTGGCGGGGCACCCGCAGCACGCCCTGGCGGCGCGGCAGATGCACGGCGGCTTCGGCTCCGTGCTGACCGTCGAGGTCGCCGCCGGCAGCGGCGAGGACGGGACCGAGCCGGCCGAGGACGCATCCGCGGCCGCCGCCGACGCCGCGGTGCGGGCCCTGCGGCTGTGGGTGCCGGCCACCTCACTGGGCGGGGTGGAGTCGCTCGTCGAGCGCCGGCGGCGCTTCGCCGCGGAGCCGAGGACCGTGCCCGCCGGGCTGCTGCGGCTCAGTTGCGGCATCGAGCACGTGGACGACCTGTGGGACGACCTCGAGCAGGCACTGCGCGCCGCCGCGGCCGGGAACCGCGCCCACCGCTAGGCTGTCCCCATGAGCGCCTGGATCCTGGTCACCTCCATCGAGAACTGGTTGTACATCGCACTGTCGGTGGTGGCCGTGGTCCTCGAGGTCTGGGCGCTGGGCGACTGCCTGACCCGGCCCGCCCACCAGTTCGAGCGCTCCGGCCAGAAGCAGAAGTCGTTCTGGCTGATCCTCACCGGGGTGGCCGGCGTGGTCGGTGTCCTGACCTTCCTGGGCTCCATCAGCAGCCTCGGCGCCGGCTTCGGCCTGTTCCAGATCGCGGCCCTGTGCGTGGCCGCCGTGTACCTGGCCGGCCCGCGGACCGAGCTGAGGATGTTCGGCCGGGGAGGCCCGTCGCACTACGGCTACTGACCGTTCCGGGCCCCGGGCCGCCTATAGGATGTGCCCATGGCTGAGACCCCGTACAAGCTCGTCCTGCTGCGGCATGGCCAGAGCGACTGGAATGAGAAGAACCTGTTCACCGGCTGGGTGGACGTCCCCCTGACCGAGAAGGGCCGCCGGGAGGCGGTCCGCGGCGGTGAGCTGCTCTCCGAGGAGGGGCTGCTGCCGGACGTGCTGTACACCTCGCTGCTCAAGCGCGCCATCACCACCGCCAACCTGGCCCTCGAGGCCGCCGACCGGCAGTGGATCCCGGTCAAGCGCGACTGGCGGCTGAACGAGCGCCACTACGGCGCCCTGCAGGGCAAGGACAAGGCCGAGATCCGCGAGGAGTTCGGCGAGGAGCAGTTCATGGTCTGGCGCCGGTCCTATGACACCCCGCCGCCGGTGCTCGACGACTCCTCCGAGTGGTCCCAGTCCGGGGACCCGCGCTACGCCGACCTGGGCGAGGACGCCCCGCGCACCGAGTGCCTCAAGGACGTGGTGACCCGCCTGCTGCCCTACTGGGAGTCCGAGATCGTGCCGGACCTCAAGGCCGGCAAGACCGTGCTCATCGCCGCCCACGGCAACTCGCTGCGGGCCCTGGTCAAGCACCTGGACGGCATCTCCGACGAGGACATCGCCGGGCTGAACATCCCCACCGGCATCCCGCTGTACTACGAGCTGGACGAGGACCTCACGCCGATCACGGCGCACGGGCGCTACCTGGACCCGGAGGCCGCCGCCGCCGGCGCTGCCGCCGTGGCCGCCCAGGGGGCCCAGAAGTAGACCGGATCCCGCACCGACGACGACGGCCGTCACCTTCCGCGGAGGGTGACGGCCGTCGTCGTCGGTGGGGCCGGGCGCGGCCCGGGCCGCGACGGGTCAGTCGATCTCGATGACGGGCTCCCACTCGCCGGTGGCGAGGTAGGTGACCTTGCGGGCCACCGAGACACCGTGGTCGGCGAAGCGCTCGAAGAACCGCGAGGCCAGCGTGACGTCCGCGGTGGTGGCACCGCTGGCGTTCCAGCCGGCCGAGTTCACGGTCTTGAAGTTCTTCGCGTGCAGCTCGTTGATGGCCACGTTGTGCTTGACGATCTCCTGGGCGTGGACCGTGTCGTGGGTGGCCAGCAGCCTCTCGACCTCGGTGGCCACGGCCACGCAGTGGTCGGCCATCTGCCGGAAGTCCTCGCGGACCGGCTCCGGGGCGGCCAGGTCCGGGTAGCGGCGGCGGGCCTGCTGGGCGATGTGCCGGGCCAGGTCGCCCATCCGCTCCAGCGAGGAGCTCATCCGCAGGGCCCCCACCACGGAGCGCAGGTCGGTGGCCACCGGGCCCTGCAGGGCCAGCAGCTCGATGGCCTTCTCGTCCACGGAGGTCTGCAGGTAGTCGATCCTGGCGTCCTCGGAGATGACGGCCTCGGCCAGCTCCACGTCCGCGGTCTCGAAGGCGGTCCGCGCCTTCTCCATGGCCTCGCGGACCAGGCCGGCGATCTCCACCAGCTGGTCGCCCAGGGCCTTCAGGTCGGCTTGGAACAGTTCACGCATGGATGGTCCCTCTTTCCGGTCAATGGGCTCGGGAATGTCCCGGCGGCGCAGGGCACCGGCACCCCGGACGGGGCACGGGGCCTCGGTCATCCTTCCCGGGGAAGATGAACAGTCGCTGAACCGCGGGAACGTTCCGGTGCCAGTATGCCCTGCGCCGGGCGCAGGGTGCGCGGTGGGTAGTCTGGACCGCGTGACGGATCCCGTGGTGGTTGGAGTGGTGTGCGGCCTCATCGGCCTCGTGCTGGGCGTGCTGTCCATGGTCGCCTTCCGCATCTCCGAGCGCAGCCGCGCCGTGCACCTGACCGTGGGCGAGCCCAGCATCCCGGACGGTGCCGCCGAGGTCCTGTCCGTGATCGGCCGGGCCTACGTGGTGGTCGACGCCGTCAACGGGGTGGTCCGGGCCAACCCCTCCGCCTACGCCTTCGGCCTGGTGCGGGGCCACAGCCTGGCGCATGACGAACTGCTCGAGCTCACCGACCGCGTCCGTGCCGACGGGATCATCGTGGACCGCCGCTACGAGCTGCCCCGTGGCCCGGTCGGCCAGGGCATCCTCGTCGTGCAGCTGCGCGTGGCGCCCCTGGCGGACGAGTACATCCTGATCCTCGCCGACGACCGCTCGGAGATCTCCCGGACCGAGGCCATGCGCCACGACTTCGTGGTCAACGTCTCCCACGAGCTGAAGACCCCGGTCGGCGCCATCTCGTTGCTGGCCGAGGCGATCGACGGCGCCGCCGACGACGAGGAGGCCGTGCGCCGCTTCGCGGGCCGGCTCAGCGTGGAGTCCACCCGTCTGGCCGCCCTGGTGCAGGACATCATCGAACTGTCCCGGCTCCAGGCCAAGGACACCGTGCGGGCGGGGCAGCCGGTCGACCTCAACCGGGTGGTCGGCGAGGCCGTGGACCGTTCCCGGCTGCCGGCGGAGGCCCGCAACATCGACATCAAGGTGGCCGGCCGGATCGAGTCCACGGTGCACGGGGACCCGGACCAGCTGATGACCGCCCTGCGCAACCTGATCGACAACGCCGTGCGCTACTCCCCGGAGGGCACCACGGTGGGTGTCGGACTGAAGTCGGTCCGCGGCCTGGCCCAGATCTCGGTGACCGACCAGGGGGTCGGGATCCCGGAGGACGAACAGGACCGGATCTTCGAGCGGTTCTACCGGATCGACGCCGCCAGGTCGCGCCAGACGGGCGGTACCGGTCTCGGGCTGAGCATCGTCAAACATGTAATCTCGAATCATGGGGGGGAAGTGACCGTCTGGTCACAGCCGGGCCGGGGCTCGACGTTCACGGTCCGCCTCCCGGAGATGGAACCCGACGCTGGTGTGCAGCTCGGCAGGTCAGTGGAAGCACGGGGTGGCAACGCGCCTGCCGCCGGGGAAGGAGCCCAGTCGTGAGCCGGATTCTGATCGTGGAGGACGAGGAGTCGTTCAGCGACCCGCTGTCCTACCTGCTCGGCAAGGAGGGCTTCGAGGTGGAGGTCGTGGCCGACGGCCACGAGGCGATCGTGGAATTCGACCGGGCCGGGGCCGACCTGGTGCTCCTGGACCTGATGCTGCCCGGCCAGTCCGGCACGGAGGTCTGCCGCCAGCTGCGCCAACGCTCCAACGTCCCCGTCATCATGCTCACCGCGAAGGACTCCGAGATCGACAAGGTGGTCGGACTGGAGCTCGGTGCGGACGACTACGTCACCAAGCCCTACTCCTCCCGTGAGCTGGTCGCCCGCATCCGCGCGGTGCTGCGCCGCCAGGGGGAGCCGGAGGAGCTCATCAGCTCGACCGTCCAGGCCGGGCCCGTCCGGATGGACATCGAGCGCCACGTCGTCTCCGTGAACGGGGAGCAGGTGTCCCTGCCGCTGAAGGAGTTCGAGCTGCTGGAGATGCTCCTGCGCAACTCCGGCCGCGTGCTGACCCGGGGCCAGCTGATCGACCGTGTCTGGGGGTCGGACTACGTGGGGGACACCAAGACCCTGGACGTCCACGTCAAGCGACTGCGCGGCAAGATCGAGCCAGACCCCTCCCATCCGCAGTACCTCGTGACCGTGCGCGGGCTCGGCTACAAGTTCGAGCCCTGAGGGGCGCCCGGCGCCGGGGACACGACGGCCTGTCCGTCGGCCACCGGTGCCGCGGACCGGAGCCCGACGGCAGGACGCCGCGGGCACCGGTCGCCGACGGCGAAGGGCCGGCACCGTGCGGTGCCGGCCCTTCGCCGTCGTGCTGGTTGACCGGCGCCCTGTGGGGCGGTGGTCAGTGGCCGCCTTCCTCGGCGGCCGGGGTCTCGTAGAGGTGGGCGCCGGGGCTCGCGTCCGCACCGCCGGGCACGAACGGGCGGTACTCCGGCAGGGTGCCGTCCAGGACGGTGACGTCGACCTGCTCGGTGGCGGTCTCGGCCCCGCCGGTGACCTCGACGGTCGCCTCGACCATGCCGCCGGGGAAGCCGCCCGAGCTCGGGATGACCTGCTCGTTGGCGGGGTCCTCGAGCTTGAGGGACTCGCCGGCCGGGACGGAGAACCGGGTCTCGGTGCCGGCCACCGTGATGCTCACCTCGAGGTTCTCCTCGGAGGTGTCCGCGGCGATGGTGCCGATGTAGCGGGCCTCCGTGTCCGGACCGCTGGTGATCAGGGCGATGTTGCGCAGCTCGGCCTCACCGACGTTGGCCACGATGCCGTCCGACGGGGCGTACTGCAGGGTGGTGGCCTGCTGGTTGATGGCGCTGCAGCCGGTGGCGCCCAGCAGGGCGACGGCAGCCAGTCCGGCCACGGCGGCATTGCGGGCAGTGGCCTTGCGGGCGGCGAGCTTCACGGTGGGATCTCCTCGGGTGCGGACAAAGTGCGCGGGGGTCATCCGCCGGTGCCGACGGGCACGGCAGATGACAGGGCGCGGTGCTGACACGAGACTACCGTACCGGCCCCCTCCCCTCCCGCTGCGCGACGGGGGCGTGACGCGGTGGGGGGCGATCCGGCGAGGGAGAATTGTGTCCGTTTCCGCCGCGGGCGCAAGCATCGACACGCGCCCCGAAAATGTGACGTGGTAAACTTTGCCGGAGTGAAAGGGGACCACTCACATGGTTTTTGAGGTCGGAGAAACTGTTGTTTACCCCCACCACGGTGCGGCCCGGATCGAAGAGATCAAGATGCGCACCGTCAAGGGTGAAGAGAAGATGTACCTCAAGCTGAAGGTGGCCCAGGGCGACCTGACGATCGAGGTGCCGGCGGAGAACGTGGACCTCGTCGGCGTGCGGGACATCGTGGACGGTGAGGGCCTCGAGGAGGTCTTCCGCGTGCTCCAGGCGGAGTTCACCGAGGAGCCCACCAACTGGTCGCGCCGCTACAAGGCCAACCTCGAGAAGCTGGCCTCCGGGGACGTCATCAAGGTGGCCGAGGTCGTGCGCGACCTGTGGCGCCGGGACCAGGACCGCGGACTGTCCGCCGGGGAGAAGCGCATGCTGGCCAAGGCCCGCCAGGTGCTCGTCTCGGAGCTGGCCCTGGCCAAGAAGACCTCCGAGGACGAGGCCACCGAGCTGCTGGACGAGACCCTCGCCGCCTGAGGCGCGGCGGCCTCGCAGCCTCTCGCGCCGATTGCGTCCCGGCCCCGGTCAGACCCCGATCGCCGAGCCGGCCCGGTCCGGCGAGCGGGCGGACTGAACCTAGACTGACAGCATGCGTTCGACCCTGTTGATCGTGGCCGCCGGAAGCGGCTCCCGCCTGCAGGCCGGCCTGCACAAGGCACTGGTGGACCTCGGCGACGGCCGCAGCCTGCTGCAGCACTGCCTGGACTCGGTGGCGAGCGCCGCTGATGCGGCCGCCCTCGACCTGGCCGGGATCGTGGTGGTCGTGCCCCCCGACGCCCACGCCGCCGAACCGCTGGAACAGGTGTGCCGGGACTTTGCCGCACGGACCGGGCTGACCGTGCAGACCGTGCCGGGCGGAGCCGAGCGCGCCGACTCGGTGCGCGCCGGACTCGCGGCGGTCCGTGCCGGTGCCGTGGCGGAGAGCACGGCCGGCCCGTTCGGCCGCCACGCCGTCCTCGTCCACGACGCCGCCCGCCCGTTCGTCCCCCCGGCGGTGTTCCGCGCGGTGACCGCCGCGCTGGAGGCCGGCGCGGCCGCCGTCGTGCCCGGCCTGCCCGTGGTGGACACCATCAAGACCGTCTCCGTGCCGGGCGCTCCCGGAGAACGGGCCGCACCGGACACCGAGGAGGGGTCCGGCCCGGACCACGAACCGGAATGGGTGACCGGGACCCCGTCGCGGTCGACGCTGCGCGCCGTCCAGACCCCCCAGGGATTCGACCTGACCGCCCTGGAGGCCGCGCACCGTGCGGCCGCCGGTGGTCCCGCGCTGACCGATGACGCGATGGTGATGGAGGCGGCCGGACACCGGGTCGCCGTGGTGCCCGGTGACCCGCTGGGGTTCAAGGTGACCACGCCCCTGGACCTGGTGCTGGCCAGGGCCCTGCTGCAGGAGGACCGATGACCGACCGAGAGCCCCCGATCCTGCCCCGTACCGGGATCGGGACCGACGTCCACGCCTTCGCCCCGGAGGGCGCGGACCGCCCGCTGTGGGTGGCCGGCCTGCACTGGCCCGGCGAGCCCGGCCTCTCCGGGCACTCGGACGGGGACGTGGTCGCCCACGCGCTGTGCGACGCCCTGTTCTCCGCCGCCGGGATCGGTGACCTGGGACAGCACTTCGGGACCTCGCGCCCGGAATGGTCCGGGGCTGCCGGGACCACGCTGCTCGCCGAGGCCTCGCGACTGGTCCGGGAGGCCGGCTTCGGGGTCGGCAACGCGTCCGTCCAGCTGATCGGCAACCGGCCGAAGGTCGGGACGCGCCGCGCCGAGGCCGAACGGGTGCTGTCCGAGGCGGCCGGTGCGCCGGTGGCGGTCTCCGGCACCACCACGGACGCACTCGGGTTCACCGGGCGCGGGGAGGGGCTGGCCGCGGTGGCCACCGCCCTGGTCTACCGGCTGCACTAGAGTCTCACCGTGGCACAACGCTTCTATGACACCAGGACCGCGACGGTACGGGACTTCGTCCCCCTGACCGAGGGCGAGGTCTCCCTCTATTACTGCGGTGCCACCGTGCAGGGCATGCCCCACGTGGGCCACGTGCGCTCGGCGATCGTCTTCGACATCCTGGTCCGCTGGCTCGAGCACACCGGGTTGCGGGTCACGTCCGTCCGCAACGTCACGGACATCGACGACAAGATCCTGGAGAAGTCCGCCGCCTCCTACGCGCCGGACTTCGAGGAGGACGACCTCTACCCCGCCGAGGAGCCGTGGTTCGCCCTCGCCTACCGCTTCGAACAGGAGTTCGCCCGGGCCTACGCCACGCTCGGGGTCCGCCGGCCCACCTACGAGCCGCGGGCCACCGGGCACATCCCCGAGATGTTCGAGCTCATCCAGCGCCTCGTGGACGCCGGCCACGCCTACCCGGCCGCCGACGGCTCGGGGGACGTGTACTTCGACGTGCGCTCCTGGACCGCCTACGGCGAGCTCACCCGCCAGCGGGTGGAGGACATGCAGGACGCGCCCGACGCCGACCCGCGCGGCAAGCGCGATCCCCGCGACTTCGCGCTGTGGAAGGGGGCCAAGGACTCCGACCCCCGGACCGCGACCTGGCAGTCACCGTGGGGTCGCGGCCGGCCGGGCTGGCATCTGGAGTGCTCGGCGATGGCAACCAAGTACCTGGGGTCCCGGTTCGACATCCACGGCGGGGGACTGGACCTGCGCTTCCCGCACCACGAGAACGAGCTGGCCCAGTCGGCCGCCGCCGGGGACGGGTTCGCGAACTTCTGGCTGCACAACGGCATGGTCACCTACGAGGGCGAGAAGATGTCCAAGTCGGTGGGCAACACGATCTCCCCGGAGGAGATGCTCTCCCTGGCCCGGCCCAAGGCGGTCCGGTACTTCCTGGGCCAGGCCCATTACCGCTCCCCGCTGGACTACCGCCCGACGTCCCTGCAGGAGGCGGAGGCCGCCGTGGAGCGGATCGAGGCCTTCCTGGACCGCGGCGCCGACGTGGTGGCCGATGCCCAGCTGCAGCGCGAGGAGGCCGCGGCCGCCCAGGGCGGCCAGGCCGTGGAGGCCGTCTACGTGGCCGCGTTCAGCAGCGTGCCGCCGGCCTTCCGCACCGCCATGGAGGACGACCTCAACGTCCCGCAGGCCCTGGCCGTCCTGCACGACTCCGTCCGGGCCGGCAACACCGCGCTGGCCGCCGGGGACGTGGCGGCGGTCGAGGAGCACTACGCGGACGTCCAGTCCATGGTGGAGGTCCTGGGCCTCGACGACGTCCCCGAGCCCCAGGCCGGGACCGACCCGGCGGCGCAGCACGCCCTCGACACCCTCATCCGCGCCCAGCTCGACGCCCGGGCCGCGGCCCGGGCCGCCAAGGACTGGACCACCGCGGACGCCATCCGGGACACCCTGGCCGCGGCCGGCGTCGTGGTGGAGGACTCCGCCGACGGCGCCCGCTGGTCCCTGCAGTAGGGCCGGTCCCGGTGGTGCGGGGCCGTAGACTGGGGCCGTCCCCTCCCTCGCCAGAAAGGCACCACCGACATGGCCGCAGCACCACGCTCCGGATCCTCCCGCGGCAACAGCGGGAAGAAGGGCCCCCTGAAGGGCACCGGTGGACACGGCCGGAAGGCGCTGGAGGGCAAGGGCCCCACGCCCAAGGCCGAGGACCGCGTCTACCACAAGGCCCACCGGACCAAGCAGCTGGCCGAGCGTTCCTCGGCCAAGCGCGGCGGGACGCGCAACACCCGTTCCCGCCACGGTGACGAGACCGTGGCCGGGCGGAACTCCGTGGTCGAGGCCCTGCGCGCCTCCATCCCGGCCAAGGCGTTGCACGTGGCCACCCGGGTGGAGATGGACGAGCGGGTCCGGGAGGCCCTCAAGCTCGCCGCGGAGCGCGGCGTGCCGGTGCTCGAGAACAGCAAGGCCGAACTGGACCGGATGACGGACGACGCCATCCACCAGGGCCTCGTCCTGCAGGTGCCGCCCTACGAGTACGCCGATGCGCTCAGCCTCGCCCGGCAGGCCGTACAGGAGTGGGAGAAGGGCTACCAGGCGGCCCCGCCGCTGCTCATCGCCCTGGACGGGATCACGGATCCGCGGAACCTGGGCGCCATCATCCGTTCCGCCTCCGCGTTCTCCGCGGACGGCGTCGTGGTGCCCTCCCGCCGGTCGGTGGGCGTGACCGCCACCGCCTGGAAGACCTCGGCCGGTGCCGCGGTGCGCGTCCCCGTGGCGCAGGCCGGCAACCTCAACACCGCCCTGCAGGAGTTCAAGAAGCTGGGCATCTTCGTCCTCGGCCTCGACGGCGGTGGCGACCAGTCCCTGCCCGGGCTGCCGCTGGCCACGGAGCCGGTGTGCCTGGTGGTCGGCTCGGAGGGCAAGGGCCTGTCCCGGCTGGTCCGGGAGAACTGCGACCAGATCGTCTCCATCCCGATCGCCTCGGACATGGAATCCCTGAACGCCTCGATGGCCGTGGGGATCTCGCTGTACGAGATCGCCGTCCAGCGGTCCGGGCACCGGCCGGCTGCCGAGGGGGCGGTCCAGGAGGAAACCTCCTGATGCCCATGACTCCTCGGCCTGGCGGGGGCATACCGGCCGGGCTGCGCGGCGTCAGTGGCCACCGGTCCCGGGCGTTCCCCCTGGGCGTGGCCGACTCCGTACCCGGCGTGGTGGAGGTCCCCGGGGCGGCCAACGTGGCCGTGTACGCGCCCGGCCTGTCCGCGGTGGACGTCGTCTTCACCGATCCGGACTTCCCGCCGGACGCCGTCCCCACCTCGGCCGACGTGCGCCGTGCACCCCTGTACGACGTCACGGACCACGTCCACCACGGGACGATCCCCGGGCTCGGGTATGGAAGCCTCTACGCCTTCGTCGCCCGTGACCGGCGCATTCCCGGGGTCTGGAAGGTGCGCAGGCGGTCCTCGGGCAAGGTGCATGCCCTGCCGCAGTTGCTGATCGATCCGTACGGGGACGCCGTCGTGGAGCGCGAGGGCCGGTACTGGTCGGCGCGGGTTCCCCCGGACTTCGACTGGGGCGGCGTCCAGAAGCCGCACGTTCCGCTGCGGGACACGGTCGTCTACGAGGCCCACGTCATCGGCCAGACCAAGCTGCACCCCGGGATCCCGGAGGAGCTGCGGGGGACCTACGCCGGACTGGCCCACCCCGTCATGGTGGAGTACCTGAGGAACCTGGGGGTCACCGCCGTCGAGCTGCTGCCCATCCACCACCACCGGGACGAGTCCCACCTCGAGCGCCTGGGCCTGGAGAACTACTGGGGTTACAACACCGTCAGCTTCTTCGGGCCGCACCCCGGTTACGCGACCGCCGCCGCGCAGGCGGCCGGACCCCGGGCCGTGCAGGACGAGGTCAAGGGCATGGTCAAGCTGCTGCACGCGGCCGGGATCGAGGTGATCCTGGACGTCGTCTACAACCACACCGCGGAGGAGGGGCCCGGCGGCCCGGTCTTCTGCTGGCGTGGGCTGGGGGAGCGGCACTACTACCGCCATGACGCCATGGGCCGCTACCTGGACACCACCGGCTGCGGGAACTCACTGGACTTCAGCGACCCCCAGGTGGTCCGGATGGCCCTGGACTCCTTGCGGCGCTGGGTGAGCGACTTCCAGGTGGACGGCTTCCGCTTCGACCTCGCCGTGACGATGTGCCGGGACGGCGCCCACCACTTCACCAGCGACCACCCGTTCCTCGTGGCCGCCCAGGCCGACCCCGTGCTGGCGGGGACCAAGCTGATCGCCGAGCCCTGGGACGTGGGCATCGGCGGGTGGCAGACCGGCAACTTCCCCCTCGGCTGGGCGGACTGGAACGACCGCTTCCGCGACGTGGTGCGGGACTTCTGGGTGGCCGACCGCGGCGCCATGGAGCACGGCGGCGCCGGGGGGTCCACCGCCCGGCTGGCCGACTGCCTGGCCGGCTCCGCCGCCCTGTTCGCCGGGTCCGGACGGTCCGCCCTGGCCTCGGTGAACATCGTCACCACGCACGACGGCTTCACCCTGCGGGACCTGGTCTCCTACAACGAGAAGCACAACGAGGCCAACGGGGAGGACAACCGGGACGGCAACTCGCACAACCGGTCCTACAACCACGGGGTGGAGGGGCCGACCGATGACGAGGACATCCGCGACTCCCGGTCCCAGACGGCCCGGAACCTGATGGCCACGCTCATGCTCTCCCTCGGGGTCCCCCTGATCACGGCCGGGGACGAGATCGGCAGGACCCAGCGGGGGAACAACAACGCCTACTGCCAGAACAACGAGATCTCCTGGACCGACTGGGACCTCGGCGAGCGCCAGCAACGCATGCTGTCCACCACGCGCCGGCTGATCGCGATCCGCAAGGAGTTCCTGGCCGGGCAGCCCTACACGTACCCGGCCCGCGATCCCGGGTACCTGATGTGGTTCAACGCCCAGGGCGTGCCGATGGCCCACGACGAGTGGGCGGACCCGTCCCACCGGCTGCTGCAACTGCTCGTCGGGGTCCCCGGCGGGCTGAGCAAGGGGCTGATCGTCTTCAACGGGGGACTGTCCAAGTCCTGGTTCCACCTGCCCACCCCGGACGAGCTCCGCGGCATCACGGACCCGACCGGAGCGGACCTGCGGACGTTCACCCTGCAGCTGTCCACGTCCCACTACGGCGACCTGCGCCGCGGCGCCCTGTTCTCCCCGGGGGAGACGGACATGATCGAGGGCAACTCGATCTCCGTCTACTCCGTCTGACCGGCCTCCGGGGCCAGGCGGGGAGCGCGGGTCAGCCCGCGTTGACCACCAGGGCCATCTCCGCCGGGGACGCCAGCAGCTCGTGCTGCGGGAGCACGCGCACCGAGTAGCCGAAGGCGCCGGAACGGTCGATCACGAGCGAGCCGGTGAACTGCCACCGGCCCCCGCCCAGGTCCTCGGCCGGGTCCAGCTCCAGGGTGGCCGTGTCCAGGAGCCGGTCCTCCTCCAGGCTGCCGGCGGGGGTGGCGGAGACCCGGCCGTACACGGCCTGGACGCAGACGTCGGCCGGCTGCAGGTCACCCAGGCTGACGTACGCGGAGACCTGCAGCTCGTCGCCGATCTGGGGTTCCTCGCGCACGCCGAGGGAGTCCACGTGCTCCACGGTCACCTGGCCGAACGCGGCGCGGACCCGGGTCTTCCAGGCCGCCAGCTCGCGGGCCCTCGCGTAGTCGTCGGTGTCCATGGTCCGGCCGGCGGCGGCGGCGGGGCGGTAGAGCTCGTTGACGTAGTCCTGCACCATCCGGTCGGCGGACATCGCCGGACCCAGGGTGGCCATGGTGTGCTTGACCATCGCCAGCCACTGGTGCGGGATGCCGTCCCGGGAGGCCCGGGACGGCCCGGCCGCACCGGCCTGGTCGGAGTCCTCGGCGGCGTAGAAGCGGGGCACCAGCTGGGTCTCGAGCAGGTCGTAGAGGGCGGCCGCCTCGACGTCGTCCCGTTCCTCGGCACTGGCGGCGGAGGAGGCGGAGGGGATGGCCCAGCCGTTCTCTCCGTCGTACATCTCGTCCCACCAGCCGTCCAGCACGGACAGGTTCAGCCCGCCGTTCATGGCCACCTTCATGCCGGAGGTCCCGCAGGCCTCGAGCGGGCGCAGCGGGTTGTTCAGCCACACGTCGCACCCGGGCATCAGGGTGGAGGCCATCTGGATGTCGTAGTTCGGCAGGAACACGATCCGGTGGCGGACCTCCGGGTCGTCGGCGAACCGTACCATCTCCTGGATCATCAGCTTGCCCTGCTCGTCGGCCGGGTGCGACTTGCCGGCCACCACGACCTGGATCGGGTGCTCGGGGTCCAACAGCAGCCGCTTGAGCCGCTCCGGGTCCCGGAGCATCAGGGTCAGGCGCTTGTACGTGGGGACCCGCCGGGCGAAGCCGATGGTCATGACGTCCTCGTCCAGCACGTTCTCGGTCCAGGCCACCTCGGCCGCCGAGGCACCGCGCTTGAGCCACGAGGACCGCAACCGGGCCCGGACGTCCTGGATCAGGGCCCGGCGCAGCGTCCGGCGCATCTCCCAGAGCTCCTCGTCGGGGACCTCGAAGACCCGGTTCCAGTCGTGGCCGGCCACCGCGGAGGTGCCGAACAGCTCGATGGCCCGGTCCGAGACGGTGCTGGACACCCAGGTGGGGGCGTGGACGCCGTTGGTGATCGAGCTGATCGGCACCTCGTCGGCGTCGAAGCCCGGCCACAGCCCCTTGAACATCTCGCGCGAGACCTCGCCGTGCAGCTTCGCCACGCCGTTGGCCCGCTGGCCCAGCCGCAGCCCCATGACGGCCATGTTGTGCACGTCCGGATTGCCGCCGTCGTAGTCCTCGGCGCCGAGGGCCATGATGCGCTCCACCGGGACGCTGGGGGCCAGCCCGGCGCGGAAGAACTGTTCCACGAGGTGCCGGTCGAAGCGGTCGATGCCGGCGGGCACGGGGGTGTGCGTGGTGAACACGGTGGACGCCCGCACCGAGGACAGCGCGGCCTCCCAGTCCAGCCCGGCGGCCATGAGCTCCTCGATCCGCTCGATGCCCTGGAACCCGGCGTGGCCCTCGTTCGTGTGGTAGACGCTGGGCGCGTCCGTGCCCGTCAGCCGGCAGTACAGCCGCAGCGCCCGCACCCCGCCCATGCCCAGCAGCAGTTCCTGCTGCAGGCGCTGGTCACCGCCGCCGCCGTACAGGCGGTCGGTGATGGAGCGGGCGGTGTCGTCGTTGGCCGGGACGTTGGAGTCCAGCAGCAGCAGCGGGACGCGCCCGACGTCGGCCCGCCACACCTGGGCGTGCAGGGTGCGGTTGCCGGGGATCGGCAGGGACACCAGCGCCGGCGAGCCGTCCTGCTCCTTGAGCAGCGTCAGCGGCAGGTTGTCCGGGTCCAGCACCGGATAGGTCTCCTGCTGCCAGGCATCGCGGGAGAGCGACTGCTTGAAGTACCCGGACTGGTAGAGCAGCCCGACGCCGATGACCGGCACGCCGAGGTCCGAGGCGGACTTGAGGTGGTCGCCGGCCAGGATGCCCAGTCCGCCGGAGTACTGGGGCAGCACGGCCGTGATGCCGAACTCGGGGGAGAAGTACGCGATCGGCCGGGGCGCCGGCTCCACGCCGGCGACCTCGTGCTGGAACCACCGGTCCTCGGACAGGTAGCGGTCGAGGTCCCGGGTGGCCGCGGCCACCCGCTGCACGATCGACTCGTCGGCGGCCAGCTCGGTGAGCCGGGCCCGGTCGAAGGAGCCCAGCAGGGCCACGGGATCCTGGTTCAGCTCGTCCCAGGCCTGCGGGTCGAGGTCCCGGAACAGGGCCTTGGTCTGGGGGTGCCAGGACCACCGCAGGTTGGTGGCCAGGCGGCTCAGCCCCGCGATGGACTCGGGCAGGTGGGTACGAACGGTAAACCGACGGATAGCCTTCACAGGCCCTCATTATCCACGGTCCACCGGCCGGATCCGGGCACCGGGTGAACCCCGGTCGACGCCCGGCCGACGCCGGGTCGACCACCGGTTGAATCCTCTCCCCGCGGGCCCCGCGGGCACGTCATGCGCGGTCGCCGCCGGAAATGCCGTTGGCCAGCCGAGCATCGCACCGGTAACGTCGACCGCGTGGGAGCTTCCAGGAATGCCATCACTGCCCCGATGTTCCGCTCCGAGGTCAGGGTCGGCCGCATCCCCGTCACGGGTGTGCAGCCGGTCATCGACTGCGGCGCCCACCCGGCCAAGGCCGTGGTGGGAGAGGACATCCCCGTGCGCGCCACCGTGTTCCGCGAGGGACACGACCGGCTCGGTGCCACGGCCGTGCTCTACGGACCCTCCGGGTCCGAGGTGCACCGCGTGCGCATGACCGAGGGAGCGCCCGGACTGGACGAGTACCGGGCCGTCCTGCGTCCCGTGGACACCGGTCCGCACACCTTCGTCATCGAGGGCTGGTCCGACCCCGTCGCCACCTGGCAGCACGCGGCGACCGTGAAGATCGCGGCGGGGATCGACGTCGAGCTGATGCTGGCCGAGGGCGGTGCCCTGTTCCGCCGGGCGGCCGAGGACCCGGACCGCTCCGAGACGGACCGCGCCGTCCTGGCCCGCGCCGTGCGCGGCCTCGAGGACACCGCGCGCGACGTGGCCGAACGGCTCGCCGCGGCCGATGACCCGGACCTGGCGGAGGTCCTGGCCGCCCGCCCGATCCGCGAGTTCGTCTCGCCCTCGACCGAGTACCCCCTGGACGTGCAGCGCGCCCTGGCCGGCCGTGGCGCCTGGTACGAGTTCTTCCCCCGCTCCGAGGGCGCGGTCTACCACCCGGAATCGGGGACCTGGACCTCGGGCGATTTCACGACGGCGGCCGAGCGGCTCCCGGCGATCGCCCGGATGGGCTTCGACGTCGTCTACCTGCCCCCGATCCACCCGATCGGCCGCGCCCACCGCAAGGGACCCAACAACACCCTCACCGCCGGGCCGCAGGACCCGGGCTCGCCGTGGGCCATCGGCTCGGAGGACGGTGGCCACGACGCGATCCACCCCGAGCTCGGCACGGTGCAGGACTTCGGCCGCTTCGTCGCCCGCGCGGAGGAGCTGGGCATGGAGGTCGCCCTGGACCTGGCCCTGCAGTGCTCCCCGGACCACCCGTGGGTCACCGAGCACCCCGAATGGTTCACCACCCGGGTGGACGGCTCGATCGCCTACGCGGAGAACCCGCCGAAGAAGTACCAGGACATCTACCCGCTGAACTTCGACAACGACCCGCGCGGACTGCGCCGGGCCGTGCTGCGGGTCGTGGAGCTGTGGGTGGCCCGCGGCGTGAAGATCTTCCGCGTGGACAATCCGCACACCAAGCCCCTGTGGTTCTGGGAGTGGCTGATCGCCAAGGTGCACCGCCGCCACCCCGAGGTGGTCTTCCTCGCCGAGGCCTTCACCCGCCCGGCCATGATGCACGCCCTGGGCCGGGCCGGGTACCAGCAGTCCTACTCCTACTTCACGTGGCGGAACACCCGGGACGAGATCGCCGAGTACCTCCACGAGGTCACCGCCGAGACGGCGGCGTTCTACCGGCCGAACTTCTTCGTCAACACCCCGGACATCCTGACCGAGTACCTGCAGTTCGGCGGGCCCGCGGCCTTCAAGATCCGGGCCGTGCTCGCCGCGCTCTCCAGCCCCCTGTGGGGCATGTACTCCGGCTACGAGCTGTACGAGCACGTGGCCCGTCCGGGCGCGGAGGAGTACATCGACAACGAGAAGTACGAGTTCCGTCCCCGCGACTACGCCGCCGCCGAGGCCGAGGGGCGCTCGCTGGCCCCCTACCTGACCCGGCTGAACCACATCCGCCGGGCCCACCCAGCCCTCCAGGACCTGCAGAACCTGACCCTGCACGAGGCGGACAACGAGGACATCCTCGTCTTCTCCAAGACCCGCCGGCACCGGGCCGCCGGCTGGCACGCCGCGGCCGCGACCGGCACGGAGGACCTGCCCGACATCGGCCCCGTCTTCCCGGGCGTCGAGGATCCCTCGGCGCTGGTGGAGGGGCTGCCCGGTCACGCGGACACCGTCATCGTGGTGGTCAACTGCAACCCGCACGACGTGAAGGAGGCCACCGCCCACCTGGACCTGTCCGCGCTGGACCTGCGTCCGCAGGACCTGGACGCCGAGGGCCGCTTCGAGGTCGAGGACCTGATCACCGGCGCCCGCTGGCAGTGGTCCGCGCACAACTACGTCCGGTTGGACCCGCACGTCGAGCCGGCCCACGTGCTGCGCGTGGTGCGTCGCGACTGAGCGGCCGCCGCGCGCCGAGAGACCACGCCGCGGACCCCCGGGGGGATCCGCCGGACCGACGCACGACCCACGACGGAAGACACTGCACCCGATGGCCAATTCGTTCCAGCTCCACACCCACGGGATCTCCCACGACCCGAACTGGTTCCGCACCGCCGTGTTCTACGAGGTCCTGGTCCGGGCCTTCCACGACGGCAACGGTGACGGTTCCGGGGACTTCGACGGGCTGATCAACAAGCTGGACTACCTGCAGTGGCTGGGCGTCGACTGCCTCTGGGTGCCGCCGTTCTACCGTTCCCCGCTGCGGGACGGCGGGTACGACGTCGCCGACTTCTACGAGGTCCTGGACGACTTCGGCACCGTCTCCGACTTCAAGCGGCTCGTGGCCGAGGCCCACGCGCGCGGCCTGCGCGTCATCATCGACCTGCCGCTGAACCACACCTCGGACCAGCACCCCTGGTTCCAGGAGTCCCGATCGGACCCGGACGGACCGTACGGGGACTTCTACGTCTGGAGCGACACGGACGAGAAGTACGAGGACGCCCGCATCATCTTCGTGGACACCGAGGAGTCGAACTGGAGCTTCGACCCCGTGCGCCGGCAGTTCTTCTGGCACCGGTTCTTCTCCCACCAGCCGGACCTGAACTTCGAGAACCCGGCGGTGATCGAGGCCCTCTACGACGTGGTCCGGTACTGGCTGGACATGGGCGTGGACGGCTTCCGCGCCGATGCGATCCCGTACCTCTACGAGGAGGACGGCACGGACTGCGAGAACGATCCGCGCACCCACGTGTTCCTGCGGGACCTGCGGACCATGGTGGACGCGGAGTACCCGGGCCGGGTGATCATCGCCGAGGCCAACCAGCCACCGCAGGACGTGGTCGACTACTTCGGGTCCGAGGAGGACCCGGAGTGCCACATGTGCTTCCACTTCCCGATCATGCCGAAGATCTTCTACGCGCTGCGCGACCACAAGGCCACCGCCATCCTGGAGGCCATCGCCGAGACCCCGCAGATCCCGGCCGGCTCGCAGTGGGGGACCTTCCTGCGCAACCACGACGAGCTGACCCTGGAGATGGTCACGCCCGAGGAGCGCCAGGCCATGCTCGGCTGGTACGCCCCGGACTCGAGGATGCGCGCCAACGTCGGCATCCGCCGCCGGCTGGCGTCCCTGCTGGACAACAACCGCTCCGAGCTCGAGCTGATCCACGGGTTGCTGCTGTCCCTGCCGGGCTCGCCGTTCCTGTACTACGGGGACGAACTGGGCATGGGGGACAACATCTGGCTGCCGGACCGTGATGCCTCACGCACCCCGATGCAGTGGAACCCGGACCGCAACGCCGGGTTCTCCGACGCCGACCCCGGCAAGCTCTACCTGCCGGTCATCCAGTCCCTCGTCTACCACTACAACCACGTCAACGTGGAGGCACAGCTGGCCTCGAACGGTTCCCTGCTGCACTGGGTCCGGGAGACGCTGGCCGTGCGCAAGCGCCACCCCGTCTTCGGGCTGGGCGATTTCACGATGGTCGACGCCGAGGCCGAACAGGTCCTCGCCTTCGTCCGGGACCTGCCGATCAGTGACGACGAGGACCTGTACCCCGAGACCGTGCTGTGCGTGTTCAACCTGTCCCCGGACCCGGTGGCCACGTGGCTGAGCGTGCCGGGGTACGAGGGGCGGGGCCTGCGGGACGTGTTCGGTGGCCGGGCCTTCCTGGACATCGGGGAGGACGGCCGCCTGCCGGTCACCCTGCCGGGACACGGTTTCTTCTGGCTGCGCCTGCGCACCGGGCCGGACCTGATGGGCGGGACGGACCGGACCGCCCTGGCCGGCAAACGGAACCCCTACACGACCGCCCTTCCCGTGATCACCCCCGAGATGTCCGCAGGGAGCGTCCGATGACCACTGAACAGAACTCCTCCGCCTCCTTCCCCGAGCTGCTCTCCGCCTGGCTGCCGTCCCAGCGCTGGTTCCCGGTGCGCGGCACCTTCGACCTGCACCGGGTCGGCGGGATCCGGCTGACGGCCAGCCGGGAGGACGTCCAGCTCCAGCTGCAGGTGGTGACGGCCGGACGGGACGATGACACCGTGACCCTGTCCGTGCCCGTGGCCATCCGCGAGGAACCGCTCGAGGGCGGGGACGCCGCGCTGATCGGACGCTGGGACAGCGCCTCCGGGCCCCGCTGGGTCTACGACGGCACCCACGACCCGGAGTTCGTGGCCGCCTGGCTCGAGATGATGCGGCGCGAACTGCCCACGGCGGACCGGCGGTCGGCCGGGCACGCCTACGCGGGCTTCGAGGAGTGGCCCGCCTTCCACGCCGACACCCTGCGGGCCCGGTTGCTGCAGGGCGAGCAGTCCAACACCTCCGTCGTCATCGAGGCCGGTCCCGGCACGCTGATCCTCAAGTTCTTCCGCGTCCTGGCCGCCGGCGCCAACCCCGACGTCGAGATCGGCCTGGCGCTGTCCGCCGCCGGCTCCAGCGAGGTCCCGGTGACGTACGGCTCGGTCACCGTGGGATGGCGCGGCACGCCGGAGGAGTGGGTCTCGGGCCAGGCCTGCGTCCTGCGCGAGTTCATCACCGGGTCGAGGGACGCCTGGCGGGTGGCCACCGAGGCCGCCGAGGCCGGGGAGGACTTCCTCGCCGAGGCCACGGGGATCGGCGAGGCCACCGGCCGGCTGCACCTGGCCCTGGCCGGGGCCCTGGGAACGCGCTCCGTGCCCGCCGGCACCGGCCGGGCGCCCCAGGTCCTGTCCGAACTGGCCACCCGGATCGAGTGGGGCTGGCGCGAGGCCGCGGCGACCATCGGGGAGGACCTGGCGGACCGCGTGGAGCAGGTCCTCACCTCCCTGCGCTCGGCGGACGCGGCGGCCGGGCTGCCGCCCCTGCAGCGGATCCACGCCGACTACCACCTCGGCCAGGTCCTCGCCTCCGACGCCGACGGCACGACCCGCTGGACGGTGCTGGACTTCGAGGGCGAACCACTGCGGGACGCCGAGGAACGCTCCGGCTGGGACCTGCGGCTGCGGGACGTCGTCGGGATGCTGCGGTCCTTCGACTACGCCGGTGCGCTGGCCGGGACCCCGGAGTGGACCGCCGGGACGCAGCGGGCCTTCCTGGAGGGCTATGGGCGCACCGTGGGAGAACCGGTGGACACGGCCTCGACGGTCTTCACCGCCCTGCTGCTGGACAAGGCCCTGTACGAGACGGTCTACGAGCTGCGTCACCGCCCGGACTGGGTCGAGGTCCCCGCCGCGGCCGTCCGGCGGGCCCTCGGGCGGGGCGCGGCCTCCGCAGGGACCGTGGCAGCCACGCCCATGCGGGATACGGTGGAGACAGTCATCGAGGGTGAACCCCAGGAGGACACCATGCACGCCGAGAACACCGAATCAACGACGCCGGACGCTCCGGCCCCCGCCGCGGCGCCGTCCGCCGGGGCACCCGCGAGCGCCACCGCCGAAGCCAGCGCGGGAGAGACCGGGGGCCCCGCCCCCCTGGGGGTGCGCGCGGAGGTGCTGACCGCCGTCGCGCACGGCCGGTACCACCAGCCCCACGAGGTCCTCGGGGCGCACCTGGACGACGCCGGCACCGTCACCTTCCGCGTCCTGCGGCCGATGGCGGAGGAGGTGTCGGTCCGGACCGACGACGGGACGGTGGTCCCGCTGCGCCACGAGGTCGAGGGCATCTGGGTGGGGACGTTGCCGGCCACGCACCCGGGCCAGGTACCGGGGTACCGGATCCTCGTGTCCTTTCCCGGCCTGGACGCCACCGAGCAGGACGACCCGTACCGGTACCTGCCCACGGTGGGCGAACTGGACCAGCACCTCTTCCGCGAGGGACGGCACGAGACCCTGTGGACCGTCCTGGGCTCCCGGGTCCGTCACTACTCGTCCCCCCAGGGCGAGATCACCGGCACCTCCTTCGCGGTGTGGGCCCCCAACGCCCAGGCCGTCCGGGTCAAGGGCGACTTCAACGGCTGGGACGGGCACCAGCACGCCATGCGCTCCCTGGGTGACTCCGGGATCTGGGAGATCTTCGTCCCGGGTATCGGCGCCGGGACCGTGTACAAGTACGCGATCCTCGGCCACGACGGGCACTGGCGGGACAAGGCCGACCCGATGGCCCGCTGGACCGAGGTGCCCCCGGCGACCGGTTCGAGGGTGGACGACTCCCGGTACCAGTTCGGCGACCAGGACTGGATGGAGCAGCGGTCGCGCACGGACCCGCACGACGGGCCGATGAGCATCTACGAGGTGCACGCCGGGTCCTGGCGTCCGGGCCTGAGCTACCGCGAGATGGCCGAGCAGCTCGTGGAGTACGTCTCCTGGCAGGGGTTCACCCACGTGGAGTTCATGCCCGTGGCCGAGCACCCCTTCGGCGGTTCCTGGGGCTATCAGGTCTCCGGCTACTACGCCCCGACCTCACGGTTCGGCACCCCGGACGACTTCAAGTACCTGGTGGACCGCCTCCACCAGGCCGGCATCGGCGTCCTGCTGGACTGGGTGCCCGCCCACTTCCCCAAGGACGAGTGGGCGCTGGCGAAGTTCGACGGGACGCCCCTCTACGAGTACGCGGACCCGCGCAAGGGGGAGCACCCGGACTGGGGCACCCTGGTGTTCGACTACGGCCGCACCGAGGTGCGCAACTTCCTGGTGGCCAATGCGCTGTACTGGCTCGAGGAGTTCCACATCGACGGGTTGCGGGTGGATGCCGTGGCCTCGATGCTCTACCTCGACTACTCCCGGGAGGACGGGGAATGGATCCCCAACATCCACGGGGGCAACCACAACCTCGAGGCGATCAGTTTCCTGCAGGAGGCCACGGCCACGGCCTACAAGCGCAACCCCGGAACGGTCATGGTCGCGGAGGAGTCCACCGCGTTCTCGGGTGTCACGGCACCGACCGACCAGGACGGGCTCGGCTTCGGCCTGAAGTGGAACATGGGCTGGATGCACGACTCGCTCAAGTACATGTCCGAGGACCCGGTGAACCGGCGCTGGCACCACAACGAGATGACCTTCTCGCTCGTCTATGCGTGGAGCGAGAATTTCGTGCTGCCGCTCTCGCATGACGAGGTGGTCCACGGCAAGGGCTCGCTGCTGCGCAAGATGCCCGGTGACCGCTGGCAGCAACTGGCATCCCTGCGCGCCTACTACGGATTCATGTGGGCCCACCCGGGCAAGCAGCTGCTCTTCATGGGATCCGAGTTCGGGCAGGAGTCCGAGTGGAAGGAATCCCACGGGCTGGACTGGTGGCTCACCGAGAACCTCCAGCACAAGGGGCTGATGAAGGCCGTGCGGGACCTCAACATGGTGTACCGCAACGCACCGGAACTGTGGAGCCAGGACAACGACCCGGCAGGTTTCCAGTGGATCGACCAGAACGACGGTGACCGCAACCTGTTCTCCTTCATCCGCTGGTCCGCGCCGGGCTCGGACGGCGAGGAGGCCCGCCCCCTGGTGTGCGTCACCAACTTCGCCGGCCATCCCCACCACGACGTGCGGCTCGGGCTGCCGCTCGCGGGGGAGTGGGAGGAGGTGCTCAACACGGACGCCGAGACCTATGGGGGTTCGGGCGTGGGCAACCCCGGGACCATCACCGCGGACGGTGAGCACTGGCATGGTCAGCCGGTGTCGGCGGTGGTGGTGGTGCCGCCGTTGGCGACGGTGTT
>NZ_DAOMPX010000033.1:0-7339 GCF_035445025.1 Citricoccus sp.
CAGGGACGTGTCCGTGGGCGACCGCATCAAGGCGCTGGACCTGTCCGCGCTGCCCGGCGGCACCGCCGGCGGGCCGGCGGATGGGGCCGGGGCCTCCGGGGCGGCCGACTACGTCTTCGTGGACTTCGAGCGGACGGTGCCCGTGGTGGCGCTGGCCGGGCTCTACGCCCTGGTCGTGGTGCTGGTGGCGCGCTGGCGCGGGGTGCGGGCCATCCTGGGCCTGGGCCTGGCCTTCACGGTGCTGTTCTGGTTCATGGTCCCCGCCCTGCTGGAGGGCGGGCCGCCGCTGTGGGTCGGCCTGGTGGGATGCTCGCTGATCATGGTGGTGGTCCTGTACTTCGCCCACGGGTTCTCCCTGCGCACCACCACGGCCCTGCTGGGCACCCTGATCGGGCTGGGGCTGACCGCGGTCCTGGCTGCCTGGGGCACGGACGCGTCCGCATTGACCGGGATGGGCGACGAGTACTCCTACGTGCTGGCCGCCGTGGCCCCCGAGGTGCGGCTCAGCGGGATCGTGCTGTGCGGACTGCTGGTGGCCGGCCTCGGGGTGCTCAACGACGTCACCATCACCCAGTCCTCCGCCGTCTGGGAACTGCAGGCGGCCAACCCCCGGGCCTCCGCACGGGAGCTGTTCGCGGCCGGGATGCGCATCGGGCGGGACCACATCGCCTCCACCGTCTACACGATCGCCTTCGCCTACGCCGGTGCGGCCCTGCCGCTGCTGATCGTGGTCTCCCTGTACGACCGGTCCCTGGCCGACACCCTGCTCTCGGCCGAACTGGTGGAGGAGGTGGTGCGCATCCTGGTCGGCTCGATCGGCCTGGTCCTGGCCATCCCGGTGACCACGGCGATCGCGGTGGGCGTGGCCAGGTCGGTGCAGGCGCACCCGCACACGCAGCCGGACGTGCAGGCGCAGGCGGAGGCGGTCTCCACCGGTCCTGCGCGGGGGCAGCGGCGTGACGCCGGACGGTGACCGGCGGGAGCCGGCTCGGACCCGGTGGACCCCGCGCGAGCTGAAGGCCTCCGTGCTGGTCGTCGCGCTGCTGAACCTGGCCTACATGGTCGTGGAGATGTCCGTGGCCCTGGCCATCGGCTCGGTGTCCCTGGTCGCCGACTCGGTGGACTTCTTCGAGGACTTCGCCGTGAACATCCTGATCGTCGTCGCGCTGGGCTGGTCCGCCCGCAGTCAGGCCGTGGCGGGCAAGGCCCTGGCGCTGATCATCCTGCTGCCGGCCCTGGCCGCCGCGTGGACGGCGTTCCTCAAGGCCGGGGACCCCGAGCCGCCGGACCCGGTCGCCCTGGTGGTCACGGCCGGTGGCGCGCTGGCCGTCAACCTGGTGTGCTCGCTCGTGCTGGCGAGGTTCCGGCACGGCGGCGGTTCGCTGACCCGGGGAGCCTTCCTGGCCGCCCGGAACGACGTGGTCGTGAACCTGGCGATCATCGTCATGGGCCTCGTGACGGCCTGGACGCTCTCCGGCTGGCCGGATGTCATCCTGGGCCTGCTGATCATCGTGCTCAACGTGTCGGCGGCCAGGGAGGTCTGGGAGACGGCCACGGAGGAGCACCTGGCGGCCAGGGCCCTGGCCGGGGACCTCGACGACGACTGAGCGGCCGACTGAGCGGCCGGCGGGACGCCCGGCTGGACGACCGGCTGAGCCGCCGGCGGACCGGTGGCCGGCCGGGGTGGCCGGCTTCGGCCGGCGCGGACATGAGTCCGGGAACGCTAGTGCCGCGGCCGGTACCGGAGCGCCACCGCGCCGGAGGTGAACTCCTTCCGGTCGAGCAGGCGCAGTTCCAGGTGCTCGGTGAGCCCGGCGAACGGCCTCGGGCCGTGGCCGGCCAGGACGGGGTGCACCACGAACTCGTACTCGTCGATGAGCCCGAGTTCCGCCAGTGCCAGTGGGAGCATCACACCGCCCACGTAGAGCCCCTCGCCCGGTTCGTCCTTGAGCCGCCGCACGGCCTGGCCCAGGTCCCCGCGCACGAGCTCGGCGTTCCAGTCGACCGTCTCCAGGGTGCTCGAGACCACGTACTTCCTCGCCGCGTCGATCGTGCGCCCGAAGGGCTGCGTCCAGTCCGGCATCGCCTCGGAGGCCGGCGGACGCCACGCCTGCTCCATCATCAGGTACGTGACGCGGCCGAGGATGAGCGCGTCGGCACGCGCCAGGATCCCGGCGTGGTGGGCGTGCAGTTCCTCGTCCGTGAGGACGACCCGGTGGTCGCAGCAGCCATCGAGGGTGACATTGATGGAGAACCGCAGCGGTCGCATGGCGCCACGCTAGTGAGGGGGCCGCGGCCGGGGAATGCATGGTCCCCGCCCGGTGCCGGTCAGTCGCGGTCAGCGCCGGTAGGTGCTCGGCCAGGCCGCGCGCAGGCGGCAGATCCGCCCGTCGGCGACGCGCTGCAGGCGCCCGGTGACGAGGCCCTCGAGCAGTCCCTCGTGCAGGCGCTGGTCCATCCGGGGCCTGGGGGAGGGGATGAAGGTGCCGTTCGGGACGACGTCCTGGATGACCTTCCGGACGTTCTCCGGCAGGCTCTGCACGCCGCGGACGATGCCCGCGTTGAGGCTCTCGGTGATCCCGGCCCCGAAACCGCCGGTGGCACCCAGCAGGGTGCGGGCCTCCTCGAAGAGTTCCTCCTCGGACAGGCACCTGCCGTCCGGGAGCAGGGACCACAGGGCGTTGGCGATCTCCACGGGCGGGGCGTCGTCCAGGGGCAGGTCCGCCGGGCGTCCGAAGGTGCGGTAGACACCCCAGTGCTCGACTTCCGTGGAACCGGGCCAGAGGAATCCGTGCCGGTCCACCGTGTACCGGTGGGTGGCCATGAGCCGGTCGAGGGCCTTCTGGGCGCGGTACGCGGCGCCGGGGCCGTCTGCGCGTTCCCGCAGTGCCTTGAGGGCCTTCTCCCGGCGCAGGGGGTAGGTCGCGTCCAGGAAGTCCTTGACGGCGCGTTCGGCGTCCCGGGCGGTGACGGCACCCATCCGGGGCAGCACGGCCGGCCGTCCCCAGCGGGGGTCGAGCAGGAACTGGGGGTGGGGGACCTGCAGGGTGCCCGGCGTGCTCCAGCCGGTGGTGCGGACGGCGCGGTCGGCGTCCCGGTAGGCGTCCTCGACCCGCTCCACCAGCAGCTCGAGGGACTCCAGGTCCTGGTCCGTGGGGGCGAGCCGGGAGGCCGTGTCCCCGGTGCCGGGGTCCCGGCCCCGGGCGCCGGGGGCGGGGTCCACGGACCGTTCCAGGGCGTACTTGTCCCGGGCGGCGCGCTTGAGGGTTCCCGAGAAGCCCCGGACCACGGGGCTGGACCGGTCCAGCCACCCCGGGGCCGCGAGGGCGTCACCGGGGCTGCGGTCGTAGCGTTCGGCGTCCATCGTCACGCGGTGGAAGCGCCGTTCCAGTTCCCGCCAGCGCTCCTGCCGGCCGGTGAGCTGGCTGCGCCGGACGGCGGCGACGCCGGCCCATCCGCCGACGCCGGCCACCACGACGAACACGATGAGCATGATGACCCAGAACTCCATGGGGTCAGGCTCCCGTCTGCCGGCGGTGGGGGGTGCGGGGCGATCGAGCCCAGCCCTCCAAGGTTACCAACGCGCCCGGGCAGACGCCGGGTGCCGCGGGAGGGAGCGGTGTGCCGGTCACTGCCAGCCGAGCACCCTGGCCAGTCCGGCCCACTGCGCGAACAGGTGCGCGTTGTACTCCACGCCGAGCTGGTTCGGGTTGGCCAGCAGGACCCAGTCCGCGGCCTGGACGGCCTCGTCCCCGCGCAGCAGGTCGGCGACCTCGTCCGGGGTACCCGAGTACGTCGGCCCGCTGCGCGCCCGGCCGCCCTCGAGGTGGCCGAAGGAGTCCCTAGCCTCCTTCCGGCCGCCGAAGTACCGGTCGTCCTCGGCCGAGACGATGGGGAACACCGATCGGGTCACGGCGGTCATCCCGCCAGTGGTGTGGCCGGACTCGGCGTAGGCGGCCCGGTACTGGGCGATCTGGTCGGCCTGCTGGACGTGGAAGGGCCGGCCGTCGTCCTGGAGGAGCAGGGTGGAGGAGAGCAGGTTGTACCCCTGCCTCGCGGCCCGCACGCCGGAGGCGATGGTGCCCGAACCCCACCAGATCCGGTTGACCAGCCCACGGGACTGCGGCTGGATGGGCAGCATGTCCTGCCCCGGGGGCGCCCAGCCGGAGTTCGGGTCGGCCTCGGCGATCATCCCCCCGGAGATGGCCTGCCGGAACCGCCGGCCCCGTTCCTGCGCCAGGTCCGACCAGCTCTGCCCCTCCTCCACGTCGTAGCCGAACTGGTGCTGGCCGTCCCGCGCCGCCTCGGGCGAACCGCGGGAGATGCCCAGCTGCAGCCGGCCGCCGGAGATGAGGTCCGTCGTCGCGGCCTCCTCCGCCATGTAGAGGGGGTTCTCGTACCGCAGGTCGATCACGCCGGTGCCCAGGGCGATGGTCCGGGTGACCGCGCCCATCGCGGCCAGCAGGGGGAACGGGGAGGAGATCATGTGCTGGAAGTGATGTGACCTGACCCAGGCCCCGTCCATTCCGGCCTCCTCCGCGGCCACCGCCATCTCGATGGTCTGGGTCAGCGTCGCACCGGGATCCGGGGTGCGGGACCCGGGCGCGGAACTCCAGTGCCCGAAGTTCAGGAACCCGATCTTCTTCCGTTCACTCATGGTTGGCATAACACCCCATCCACCGGGGATCTTCCACCCCCCGTGGACGGCGCGGCGGCGCGCGGACATCTCTGGGATAATGGGTGCAATGACTGCCGTGACTGACGCTTCCCCCGTTTCCCAGCACGCGGCCCCGACTCCAGGACGACTCAACCTGCCCGCCCTGCAGCTGGGCCCACTGACCATCGACGTGCCCGTGGTGCTGGCCCCCATGGCCGGGATCACCAACACCGCCTTCCGCCGGCTCTGCCGCGAGTACGGCGGCGGCCTCTACGTCTCCGAGATGGTGACCGCCCGCGCCCTCGTGGAGCGCCGGCCCGAGTCCCTGCGGATCATCCACCACGACCCGGACGAGACGCCCCGCTCGGTGCAGGTCTACTCCGTGGACCCGGTCACCACCGGCCAGGCCGTGCGGATGCTCGTCGAGGAGGACCGGGCCGACCACGTGGACCTGAACTTCGGCTGCCCGGTGCCCAAGGTCACCAAGCGCGGTGGCGGCTCGGCCCTGCCGTGGAAGTCCGAGCTGTTCGCCTCGATCGTCGGCGCCGCCGTGCGCGAGGCCTCCAAGAAGGACATCCCGGTCACGGTGAAGATGCGCCGCGGCATCGACGAGGACCACCTGACCTACCTCGACGCCGGCCGCACGGCGCGGGACCTCGGCGTGGCCGCCGTCGCCCTGCACGGGCGCACCATGGAACAGCACTACTCCGGCACCGCGGACTGGGACTCCATCGCCCGGTTGCGCGAGGCCCTGCCGGACATCCCGGTGCTGGGCAACGGGGACATCTGGAGCGCCGAGGACGCCATCGCCATGGTGCGGCGGACCGGCGTGGACGGCGTCGTCATCGGGCGCGGCTGCCAGGGCCGGCCCTGGCTCTTCGGGGACCTGCAGAACGCGTTCGAGGGCTCGGACGAGCGCTTCCGCCCCGGCCTGGCCACCGTCGCCGACACCTTCTACCGGCACGCCGAGCTGCTCGTGGACACCTTCGGCGGGGACGAGGACAAGGCCCTGCGGGACATCCGCAAGCACGTGGCCTGGTACTTCAAGGGCTATCAGGTGGGCGGGGAGCTGCGTGCGAAGCTCGCCCAGGTGCCGGACCTGGTCACCCTGCGGGCCCTGCTGGACGAGCTGGACCCCACCGCCCCGTACCCGGGTCCCGACGCCGAGGGGCCGCGCGGGCGCGCGGGCTCGCCCAAGCGCCCCCACCTGCCCGAGGGGTGGCTGGACTCCCGGGAGCTCAACGCCGAGCAGAAGACGATGATCGCCGCCGCCGAGCTGGACGTCTCGGGTGGCTGAGCCGGCGTCGTCCTCCGCGCCCGTGCCGCCGCGCGGACGGCCGCGCGCGCACCAGGCCGTGCTCTTCGGCCCCGAGGGCCGCCCGCCCTACGCGGGCAGGCCGGCCGCCCTGCCCGGTTACTCGGCCTGGGACCGCGAGCGCTGGCTGCCGGAACCGCCGAAGAGCTCGTACCGCTCGGACTTCGAACGGGACCGGGCCCGCATCCTGCACTCCTCCGCGCTGCGCCGGCTGGGGGCCAAGACCCAGGTGGTCGCCCCGGACGAGGACGACTTCGCCCGCACCCGGCTGACCCACTCCCTCGAGGTGGCCCAGGTGGGCCGGGAACTGGGACGGTCCCTGGGCTGTGACCCGGACGTGGTGGACGCCGCCTGCCTGTCCCACGACCTCGGCCACCCGCCCTTCGGGCACAACGGGGAGCGGGCCCTCAACGCGCTGAGCCAGGACATCGGCGGCTTCGAGGGCAACGCCCAGACCCTGCGGCTGCTGGCCCGGCTGGAGACCAAGAAGTTCTTCGACGACGGCACCTCGGCCGGGCTGAACCTGACCCGCGCCTCGCTCGACGCCTCCTGCAAGTACCCGTGGGCGAACGAGGACGCCCCGCTGGACCCGGACGGCAGGCGCAGCCGCAAGTTCGGCGTCTACGCGGACGACCTGCCGGTCTTCGCCTGGTTCCGCCGGGGCGTCACCGGCCTCCGGAAGTCCATGGAGGCCCAGGTCATGGACCTGGCCGACGACATCTCGTACTCGGTGCACGACGTCGAGGACGGGATCGTCAACGGCCAGTTCCAGCTGCACTGGCTCCAGGACGCCTCCCACCGGGAACTCGTGGTCGAGCGCACCCTGCAGTGGTACCTCCCGGAGACCGACCCGGCCGAGGTCGAGGCCGCGCTCCAGCGGCTGGAGGGCACCTCCGTGTGGGTGGCCGAGGCGGACGGCACCCGGCGCTCGCGGGCCGCGCTGAAGGACATGACCAGCCAGCTCATCGGCCGGTTCTCCAACGCCGCGTTCGACGCCACCCGCGAGGTGTTCGGCAACGACCCGCTCACCCGGCACGGGGCCGACGTGGTGGTCCCCGCCGAGACGGCCATCGAGATCGCCACCATGAAGGGCATCGCCGCCGCCTACGTGATGAGTTCCGAGGCCCGCCAGCCGCTCTACGCCCGTCAGCGGGAACTGCTCACCGAGCTGGTGGACCTGCTCTGGTCCACCGGGGACCGCTACCTGGACCCGATGTTCGCCCAGGACTGGCGGGAGGCCGCGGACGACGCCGCCCGCCGCCGCGTGGTCATCGACCAGGTGGCCTCGCTGACCGACTCCACGGCCCTGGAGTGGCACGCCACCCTGGTCCGCGGGGAGCAGTTCTCCCGGACCTGGGTCTGATCCC
>NZ_DAOMPX010000033.1:7439-24093 GCF_035445025.1 Citricoccus sp.
GCGACGTACGGCAGCGAGGCGGCCGGCTGCACGACGGCCGAGGTGCCGACCACGACGGCGAGGTCACAGGAGTCCAGGGCGGCGTAGGTGTCCTGGAGGGCTCGTTCCGGGAGCATCTCGCCGAACCAGACGATGCCCGGACGCAACCGTCCGGTCCCGCACGCGGGGCACGGTGGCGGGGTCCGCCGCAACAGCTGCTCCAGGTCGGCCTCGCTGCCGGCGGCCGGGGCGGCGGGGTCCGCAGGGCCGGCCCCATCGTCACCCGCCGAGCCCGGATCGTGGTCGGCCCCGGTGCCGCAGTCCGCGCAGCGGTAGTCGAACAGGGAGCCGTGCAGGTGGGCCAGCACGTCGGCTCCGGCGCGCTCGTGCAGGTCGTCCACGTTCTGGGTGGAGATGACCAGGGATCCGGCCTCTGGGGCGCTCCGAGCCTGCTGCCAGGCGGCGATCGCCCGGTGCCCGGCGTTCGGGGAGCAGGACCGCACCAGCCGGGCCCGCCACTGGTACCAGGACCAGACCAGGTCCGGATCGGCGTACCAGGCCTCCTCGGTGGCCAGCTGCTCCGGGCTGTACCGCTCCCACAGCCCGGTCTGCGCGTCCCGGAAGGTGGGCACGCCCGACTCGGCGCTCATGCCGGCGCCGGACAGCACGACGACCCGCCGCGCGTCGCGGGCCAGGGCGATCGCCTCGGAGAGGCCGGGGATCTCGGGGTTCTGCTCGGGACACGTCACAGGGCCCATCTAAGCAGGACCCTCCCCCGAACCGGGTGGGCGGGGTCTCCCCGTGCTGTGAGCCCGGTGACAGACTTTCGTATACGTAAGGTAAACTGGTCGCCCATCGTGTGAGCGCCGTCATGGCCACCCATGACGCAGGACTCGTCGTCAGCGCCCCGCGCCCCATCCCCGTCAAACGATCGCCCCGTCCCGGAGGTTCCATGTCCACGTCCACCACCGCCCGCCCCGCCGGCGGGTCCGGTTCACTCGTGTTGCGCGGCCGCAACTGGGTGGCCCCGCTGTGCTGGTTCGCCGTCTTCCTCGATGGCTTCGACGCCGTCGTCCTCGGCGCCATCATGCCGATGCTCACCTCCGACCCCACCATGGGCATCGACAACGCCGACGGCACCGTCATCGCCACCGCCGGGCTCGTCGGCATGATGGTGGGCGCCCTCGGGATGGGCTGGCTCACGGACAGGTTCGGCCGCCGCAATCTGCTCATGGGCGCCGTGATCGCCTTCTCCGTGCTGACCTTCGTCACCGGTTTCGCCCAGGACGCCTTCACCATCGGGCTGCTGCGCTTCCTGGCCGGCCTCGGCCTGGGTGGCTGCCTGCCCACCGGCATCTCCATGGTCACGGAGTTCGCCGGGCACAAGAAGGGCTCCAACGCCACCACGCTGATGATGACCGGCTACCACGTGGGCGCCGTCGTGACCGCCCTGCTGGCGATCTGGGCCGCCGCCAACACCGTCTCCGGCTGGCGGGAGATGTTCTTCATCGGGGGCCTGCCCGCCCTCGTCCTCGTGCCGCTGATGTGGCGCTTCCTGCCGGAGTCCCCGGACTACCTGCTCTCCAGGGGACGGATCCAGGACGCCCACACCGTGGCCGCGCACTACGGCGTCGAGATCGACGAGGACCCCGAGCGCGCCTTCGTCGATGCCTCCCCGGAGCGTGCCGGCACCGAGAAGCAGGGCGCCTCGTTGCTGCTCTCCGCCGCGTACCGCGGCAACACCGTGTTCATGTGGATCGCCTCCTTCATGGGGCTGCTGCTCGTCTACGGCCTGAACACCTGGCTGCCCCAGATCATGCGAGCCGCCGACTACGACCTCGGCAACTCCCTGGGCTTCCTCGTGGTGCTCAACGCCGGCGCGGTCATCGGCCTGCTCGTCGCCGGACGGGTGGGGGACGCCATCACCCCGCGCAACGCGGGCATCATCTGGTTCCTGGCCTCGGCCGTGCTGCTGGCCGCCCTGGCGATCAAGCTGCCGCTGCTGGGCATCTACGTGATGATCTTCATCACCGGCTGCTTCGTGTTCTCGGCGCAGAACCTGGTCTACGCCTTCGCCGCCACCAACTACCCGCCGAAGGTCCGCGGCACGGCCCTGGGCATGGCCGCCGGGGTGGGCCGCCTGGGCGCCATCTCCGGGCCGATCATGGGGGGCACCCTCGTCACCGCGGGGATCGCCTACCCCTGGGGCTTCTTCGGCTTCGCCGTCGCGGGCGCCCTGGGCGGCCTGGCGGTGACCGGCCTGAGGACGATGCGCCGCGCGCAGCGGGACGGCTCCGGACGCACCGGTGGCGACGCCGGCGCGGTCGCCGGACCCGCCGAGCGCACCCCGGCCGGGGTGTAGTCCTCTCCCTGTCCCCGCTGGGCCGGCCCCGGGGTGGTCTCGTCCGACGGGCTCACCACCGGGGCCGTCCTATTGCGCAAGGACGGCGTTGTGTATTCTGGGTGCTGCTCGGGTTAGGTGAGACTTACCTCACCCCCGGAGCCTCGGCGGACTCGGAAGGGCGCGCCGGGATCTCCCCTCCAGAAGTCCGGACAGGAAGTCAGCCGATGAACCACCGCCGTACCCCCGTCGCCCTCACCCTCCCGCTCGCCGTGGTCCTCGGCCTGACGGCATGCTCGGGCGGACAGCCCTCCACGGACACGGCCACCGCGCCGGCCCCGGACACCGCCGCGGCCACGGCGGAGGGGACCACGGGGTCCCCGGCCGAGGGGGACGGCCAGCTGACGCTCTACTCCGGCCGCAACGAGGAACTCGTCCAGCCGATCCTGGACCGGTTCACGGAGGAGACCGGCATCGAGGTCGACGTGCGGTACGGCGACACCGCCGGCATGGCCGCCCAGTTGCTCGAGGAGGGCGACCGGTCCCCGGCCGAGGTGTTCCTGGCGCAGGACGCCGGTGCCCTGGGCGCCGTCTCGCGGGCCGGACTGCTCGAGGCCCTGCCCCAGGAGACCGTCGACGCCGTGCCGGAGTCCTACCGCTCCGCGGACGGGGACTGGGTGGGCCTCACGGGCCGGTCACGGGTCCTGGTGTACAACCCGGAGCAGGTCTCCGAGGACGAGCTGCCGCAGTCGGTGGACGAGCTCGTCTCGGAGGAGTGGAGGGGCCGGGTCGGGGTCGCGCCGACCAACGCCTCGTTCCAGTCGTTCATCACCGCGATGAGGGTCATGGAGGGGGACGAGGCGGCCCGGGCATGGCTGGAGGACCTGGCCGCGAACGACCCCCAGATCCGGGAGAAGAACGGCCACATCGTGGCGGACGTGGACTCGGGCGCCATCGACGCAGGCCTGGTCAACCACTACTACGTGCACGAACTCGCCCAGGAGAAGGGCGTGGACCCGGAGGACCTGTCGGTCCGCATGCACTTCTTCGGGGCCCAGGACACCGGCGCCCTCGTCAACGTCTCCGGTGCGGGGCTGGTGGGGGACCAGCCCGACGGCGATGCCCAGGCCCTCATCGACTACCTGCTGTCCGAGGAGGGCCAGGCCTACTTCGTCGAGGAGACCAACGAGTACGCGATGATCGAGGGCGCGGAGGCGCCCCAGGGCGTGCCCTCCCTCGAGGAGCTCGAGGCACCCAAGGTCGACCTCAACGACCTCGACGACCTGGAGCAGACGATCGAGATGATCACGCAGGCGGGGCTGCTCTGACCTCCGCCCGCCGTCACCCCGCGCTGACCGTCGTGGCCCTCGTGGCCACGGCGGTCGCGCTGATCCCCCTGGGCTACCTGCTGCTGCGGACCGGCCAGCAGGGGCTGCCGGCCTGGCTGGACACCGTGTTCACGTGGCGGTCCGGCCGGCTGGCGGCCACCTCGGTGGCCCTGGCCGCCGTCGTCACGGCCGCGAGCCTGGTGATCGGGGTGGCCGGCGCCTGGCTGGTCACCAGGACCGCCGTCCCGCACCGCCGGTTGCTGGCCGTCCTGCTGGCCCTGCCGCTGGCCGTGCCCTCCTACGTGGCCGCCTTCACCTGGGTGTCCGTGGCCGACCTCTGGAACGGGGCGCCCGGCGGGCGCTTCGAGGGCTTCACGGCGGCGTGCGTCGTCCTGACCCTCTACACCTACCCGTATGTCTTCCTGCCCGTGGCCTCGGCGCTCAGCCGGGCGGACGCGGGGCAGGAGGAAGCGGCGCGCTCACTCGGCCGGGGGCCGTTCAACACGCTGATGACCGTCACGCTGGCCCAGGTGCGGCCGGCGATCGTGGGAGGGGGCCTGCTCGCCTCGCTGTACGTCCTCTCGGACTTCGGGGCCGTGTCCATCCTCCGGCTCGACACGTACACCCGGGCCATCTACACGGCGCACACCGTGGGGTTCAACCGGGACCAGGCGCTGTCCCTGGCCACCCTGCTGGTCCTGCTGACCGGACTCATCCTGTGGGGTGAGGGGGCCACGCGCCGGGCGGGCACCCGCTACGCCTCCACCCGGCCGGGCCGTCCCCCCGTGGTGGCCGACCTGGGCGCCTGGCGCTGGCCCGCCGCCACCGGACTGTGGGCCGTGGTCCTGGTGGCCCTGGGGGTCCCGGCGGTCTCCCTGGTGCGGTGGACCGTGGCCGGAACCTCCCTGGCCGACGCGTGGGGGCGCATCGGCGAGGCCGCGGCCGGCTCCCTCACGCTGTCCCTGCTCGGCGCCGTCGTGACCATGGTGCTGGCCCTGCCGATCGGGATCCTCGTGGCCCGGCACCACGGGCGGCTGACCCGGTTCGTCGAGCGGGCGGTCTACCTCGCGCATGGGCTGCCCGGCATCGTGGTGGCCCTGGCCCTGGTGTTCTTCGGCGTCACCGTGGTCCTGCCCCTCTACCAGACCTCCTGGCTGGTGGCCCTGGCCTACGCCACCCTGTTCCTGCCCCTGGGCGTGGCGGCCGTGGTGGGCGCCGCCGCCCAGGCCCCGCCGTCCCTGGAGGAGGTCGGGCAGTCCCTGGGGGCCACCCCCGCGGAGGTGTTCCGGCGGGTGACCGTGCCGCTCACGCTGCCGGGCATCGGCGCCGGCGCCGCACTGGTCTTCCTGGCCGCGATGAAGGAACTGCCGGCCACCCTCCTGCTCCGCCCCACCGGCATGGAGACCCTGGCCACCCGGCTGTGGAGCGCCACGGGCGTCGGGCGGTACGCGGAAGCGGCACCCTACGCGCTGTTGCTGGTCCTCCTCGCGGCGGTCCCGACCTGGGTGATCGTCCAGCGCTCGGGGATCGTCCGGCCGGCTCCGTCCGACGCCACCCCGCCCGAGGACGGCACGCTCCTCGCACCGTCGCCCGCGGCACCCCTGATGGTCGACTCCGTGGCCGGCGAGGTCGGCAACCTCGGGGCCGTCCCGGGCACCACCACGCTCCGACGACCCGCAGAGGACGTTCAGTCATGAGATCCACCGTCAACCCCGCCCCCCTGACAGGGTCCGGACCCCGGGACCCGGCGCCGCGCCCCCGGCTCGCGGTGGACCTGGCGGGGGTCGCGAAGTCCTACCGGTCCCACCCCGTCCTGCAGGACGTGGGCCTGCAGCTCGAGCAGGGCGGCTTCCTGGCGGTACTGGGTCCGTCGGGCTGCGGCAAGACCACCCTGCTGCGCTGCATCGCCGGCTTCGAGCGCATCGACGGGGGGCGTATCGCCCTGGGCAACCGGGCCGTGGCCCTCCCCGGGACACACGTGTCCGCGCACCGGCGCCACGTCGCCGTCGTGCCGCAGGACGGGGCCCTCTTCCCGCACCTGTCCGTGGCCGGGAACGTCGGCTTCGGCCTGCCGAGGACGCAGCGACGAGGGGACGCGCGCATCGAGGAGTGCCTCGCGCTGGTGGACCTGGCCGGGCTGGGCGACCGCATGCCCCACGAACTCTCCGGCGGCCAGCAGCAGCGGGTCGCCCTGGCGCGGGCCCTGGCGCCGCGGCCCCGGCTGGTCCTGCTCGACGAGCCCTTCGGCGCCCTCGACGCCTCGTTGAGGGTGGAGCTGCGCCGTGACATCCGGGCCGCGCTCCACGAGGACGGGGCCACCGCCATCCTGGTCACCCACGACCAGGACGAGGCCCTGTCCATGGCCGACCGCGTCGTCGTGCTGCGCGAGGGCCGGGTGCGCCAGGACGCGGTCCCGTCGAGGGTCTACGCCCAGCCCGCGGACTCCTGGGTGGCGTCCTTCGTGGGCGACGCCGACCTGCTGCCGTTCACGGGGACGGACCCGGGCGGACGGGCCCGCACCGCGGTTGGCCCGGTGGAGGTCCGCTCGGGTGGGCCGGGGGCCACGCACCTGGTCCTGCGGCCCGAGCAGGTCCGCATCGATCCGGTGGGGACCGGGGCGGTCGAGGGCCCCGTGGCCACCGTGCGGGACGTGGAGTTCTACGGACACGACACGCTCACCGCCCTGACCCTGCCGGACGGAACCGTGATCCGCTCGCGTTCCCTCGCGGCAGCGGCCGCGGCCGGTGACAGGGTCCGGGTCCGCGTGGTGGGCCCGGTCTGGGCCGTCCCGGACGGCGGACACCCACGGTGACCCCCGCCCGGCGGTCCGGTGGACGACCGGGCCGGGCGCACCCCGTCCACGCCTAGACTGGAGGGCATGGCAGGTCTGATCAAGCGCGAGGACATCGATCGTGTCCGCGAGCGCACGGACCTCAAGGAGATCGTGGACGCCTTCGTCACGCTCCGGGGCGCCGGGGTGGGCTCCTACAAGGGCCTCTGCCCGTTCCACGACGAGCGCAGTCCCTCCTTCCATGTCCGCCCCTCGGTGGGGACCTACCACTGCTTCGGCTGCGGGGAGTCCGGGGACGTCATCAGCTTCCTGATGAAGATGGAGCACACCACCTTCGCCGAGACGGTGGAGCGGCTGGCGGCCAAGGCCGGGATCGAGCTGCACTACGAGGACGGCGGGACGGGCCCGGACCGTGAGCAGGTCGGCCGGCGCCAGCGGCTGCTGGAGGCCAACAAGGTCGCCGACGAGTACTTCCAGTCCCAGTTGCGCACCGAGGGCGCGGCCACCGGGCAGCAGTTCCTGGCCGGCCGCGGCTTCACCTTCGAGCACGCGGCGCAGTTCAACGTGGGCTACGCGCCGCAGGGCTGGGACAACCTCCTGAACCACCTGCGCCGCAAGGGCTTCCGGGACGACGAACTGAAGCTCACCGGACTGTTCTCCGAGGGCCAGCGCGGGATCTACGACCGCTTCCGCGGCCGGCTCGTCTGGCCCATCCGGGACATGACCGGGGCCACGATCGGCTTCGGCGCACGCAAGCTCTTCGAGGACGATCCCGGGCCGAAGTACCTCAACACACCGGAGACGCAGCTCTACAAGAAGTCCCAGGTCCTCTACGGCATCGACGCGGCCAAGCGGAACATCGCGAAGAAGCGCCAGCTGGTCGTGGTGGAGGGGTACACGGACGTGATGGCCGCGCACCTGTCCGGCGTGGACACCGCCGTGGCCACCTGTGGCACCGCGTTCGGCTCCGACCACGTCAAGATCGCCCGCCGGCTGATCTCGGACGACGGCACCGGCGGGGAGATCATCTTCACCTTCGACGGTGACGCGGCCGGCCAGAAGGCCGCCCTGCGCGCCTTCGAGGAGGACAGCAAGTTCCTGGCCAGGACGTACGTGGCCGTGGAGCCCTCGGGGCTCGACCCCTGCGACCTGCGCCAGGAGAAGGGGCCGGAGGCCGTGGTCGCCCTCATCGACTCGCGCCGGCCGCTGTTCGAGTTCGCCATCAAGGCGGGGATGAAGAACTTCGACCTGGACACCGTGGAGGGTCGTTCCGGCGCGCTGCGCCATGCCGCCCCCATCGTGGCGGGGATCCGGGACTCCGTCGTCCGCCCCGGGTACGAGCGGGAACTGGCCGGGTGGCTGGGCCTCGACCAGTCGACCGTCCACCAGGCCGTGCAGCGCGCCCAGCGCGGCGCCGCCTCATCGGCGGACGCCCGGCGGGGGGAGCGGCGGTCATCGGCGGGGGAGGACCACCGGCCCGACGGCGACCCGGCCGCGTCCGGGCGGCCCCCCGGGTTCCAGCGTCCGGACGCCCGCGACCCCGCCGCGCGGATGGAGAAGGAGGCCCTCGAGGTGGTGCTGCAACAGCCGACGCTGCTCTCCGCCGAGCAGTGGCAGGCGTTCTACTCGGCCGACTTCAAGGTGCCGGCCTACGCGGTGGTGCACTCCGGGATCCGGGCCGCCGGGATGGCCGGGGCCACCCCTTCGCAGTGGGTGGAACAGGTCCGTCAGGAGGTGCCGGTGGAGCTGGCACCGCTGGTGGGGGAGCTGGCGGTCACGCCGTTGCCGGCCCGCACGGACGAGGACCTGATCCGCTATTGCCGGGACATCATGAACCGGTTGTTCGAGCTGCAGATCACCCACCAGAAGGCCGAGCTCCTGGGCCGGCTGCAGCGCATGGGCCCCGCCGGGGACCCGGCCGAGTTCGCGGCCCTGAACCGGCAGTTGCTCGACCTGGAGATGAAGCGGCGGTCCCTGCGCGCACGGGACTGAGGTCGCCCGCTCAGCGGTCCGGGGTGACCTCGCCGGTCATGGCGTCCACGTGCAGCTTCTCGCCGTCGTCGCCGTTCTCGCGGTCCAGCTCCACCTTCCACACGAGGGTGCCGCCCTCGTCATCCAGTTCCATCTCGTCGATGGTCTGGCCCGCACGGCCCTCCAGTGCGGCCCGGGCGGCGTCCTCCGCGGTGACGCTGGCATCCCGCGCGCGGCGGAGGTGGTCGTCGTCGGTGTCCCTGCCGTCCTCGCGGACCGCGCCGTCCGAGGACACGGTGAGGTCGAGGATCTCACCCTGCAGGTGGGCCTCGATCTCGTAGGACGAGCCGTTGTCCTCCCGGTCGACCTTCACGACGAAGGCATCCGGGTGCTGGCCCAGGGCCGCATCGATCGCGGCGTACGCCGGGTCCTCCTCGCCCGTGCCACCCGTGCCGGTGGTGCCGGTGGCCCCGGCGGGGCTCGAGGAGTCGTCCTCGGCCGGTGTCCCCGTGCCGGGGGAGGACTCGGCGGGCGAGCTCTCGATCGGGGCGGTGGTGGCCGTGGCCGTCGTGGTGGCCCCGTTGTCCGCGGGGGTGCCGTCGGCCTCCGGCTCGGCGGTGGAGCAACCGGTCAGGAGGGCCAGGGCGAGGAGCCCGGTCCCGGTCATCGCCAGCGGCTTGGTGTACGTGGTCTGGGTTCCCGTGTTCTCCGTCATGGCCCCAGTGTGCCAAACACGGATGAGATGTCCATGGGCGACCGGCGGCGCCATGGAGCGAGGGCCCGGACCGTGCATGGGGGAGACTGGAGACGGCCCCGCCGGACCCTCTCCGGCGCGGTGCCCGACCCCCGCCCGCCTGCCCCGAACCCCTGGAGGACCCGATGGCCGACGCCGCCGACAAGCCCGTCTTCGTACTCAACGGACCCAACCTGAACCTGCTGGGCCAGCGTGAACCGGAGAAGTACGGCAGCACGTCCCTGGAGGAGGTGCGCACGATGTGCGAGCAGACGGCCGCCGAGCATGGCCTGACCGTCGACTTCCGGCAGTCCAACCACGAGGGCACCCTGGTCGACTGGATCCAGGAGGCCCGCACGGCCGGCCGCGGCATCATCCTCAACCCGGCCGGGTACACCACCACGTCCATCGCGATCCTGGACGCGCTGCTGGCGGCCGAGCTGCCGGTGATCGAGGTCCACATCACGAACATCCACCAGCGGGAGGAGTTCCGGCACCACTCCTACGTCTCCAAGGCCGCCGTGGCGGTCATCGCCGGAGCCGGAGTGCACGGATACCAGCTGGCCCTGCAGCACATGGCCCGGCTGGTGTCCGGGCGGTAGGACCCCACCCACCACGACGACGGCGCCCGCGAGTCTCGCGGGCGCCGTCGTCGTCGCGGCAGGTCCGGTCAGCCGGCCGGTGACCTCACCGGGCGGTGCCGGCGGGGGTGGTGGTCCGGTCCAGCCGGGCGAGCTCCGCCGCCTCCGTGCGGGTGGTGTGCAGGGCGTCGATCCCGTCCAGGGACAGGTCCTTGGTCTCCTTGGCCGTCAGGGCCGCCGTGCCGGAGATGAGGCACGCGATGCTCACGACGATCGCCACGGCCAGCCAGTTCGTGCCCTCGGCGCCGGCCACCGCCGAGGCGACGATCGGCGTCAGGCCGCCGGAGACGGCGAAGCCGATCTGCGTGCCCATGGCCAGGCCGGTGACCCGCACGCGGGTGGGGAACATCTCGGCGTAGAACGAGGGCCAGATCCCGTTCGCCAGGGAGTAGAAGCACCCCGAGAGGGTGGCGCCGAAGAGGAAGATCAGCGTCCAGTTCCCGGCCTCGATCGCCGAGAGGTACGGGTACATCATCACGGCCGGCCCGATGACACCGGCGAGGAACACCGGCTTGCGCCCGATCCGGTCCGCCAGCACGGCCGCCAGGGGGATGACCACGAGGGCCACGGCATTGGCCAGCACGGCGACCCACAGCATGGTGGGCCGGTCCAGCCCGACCACCGAGGTGGCGAAGGACAGCGACCAGACCAGGAAGACCACGTTGACGGTGTTGATCATCGCGGCGCAGGCGATCCGGGCGACGGCCGCCTTGTGGTACTTGACCATCAGGGCCAGCGGGGTCGCCGGCTTCTCATCGGGCAGCGCGGTCTTCGTCTGCTCGAAGGCCGGCGGTTCCTCCAGCTTGCGCCGGATGACCCAGGCGACCACGACCACCACGGCGGAGAGCCAGAACGGCACGCGCCAGCCCCACGAGAACAGCTGCTCCTCGGTGAGCAGCAGGGTGAACGGGATGAACACGGCGGTGGCCAGCAACGTGCCGAACTGGGTGCCCTGCAGGGTCCAGCTCGTGGTGAACGCGCGGCGGTGCTCCTCCGAGTGCTCGAGGGACACGGTGATGGCGCTGGCCTGCTCACCGGAGGCCGACAGGCCCTGGATGATGCGGCAGAGCACGAGCAGCGCGGGGGCGAGCATCCCCGCCTGGTCGTAGGTCGGCAGGCAACCGACGGCGAAGGTCGCCCCGCCGATCATGAACAGGGTGAGCATGAGCACGAACTTCCGGCCCAGGCGGTCCCCGAGCGGACCCATGATGAGCGCGCCCAGGGGGCGCACCACGTAGGCCACGCCCACGGTCGCCATGGACAGCAGGATCGCGACGCCGGGCGAGGCGTCGTCCGGGAAGAACAGGTGGTTCAGGACGAGCGCCGCCGCGGTGCCGTAGACGGCGAAGTCGTAATACTCCAGGGCGGACCCGATCCAGGCGGCCAGGGCGGCCTTCCTGGGGGTCTTGACGTGGGTGGCGCCGTGGGCGCCGGCGTCAGGGGCTGCATGGGTCATGACGGGGTCCTTGGGTTGTCCATCTTCAGGGAGAGAGCGGGGGCGAATCCCCTCCGCAGACGTGGAGTTCTCGAATATTGGGAGTAACTCCTGTATGTTAGGAATGAGCATGGCGCACATCACAGCGGAGTGTCAAGGAGGCACGCATGGCGACGGTCCAGACCGGCACGGTCGGCAAGGCCCTGGAGATCCTCACCGTGGTCGGGGAATTCCCCGAGGGCGGCACGGCCGCGCAGGTCGCCCAGCGGGTGGACTACCCGTTCAGCACCGTGCACCGGCTGCTGTCCACCCTGACCGAGACGGACTTCCTGTCCTATGACCCCCGGGACAAGCGCTACTCGCTGGGGCTGCCCGTCTTCCAGCTGGGACAGCAGGTGGCACACCGCCGCGGGTTCACGGCCACGGCCGCCGCGGTGCTCTCGAGGCTGACCGAGGCGACGGGGGAGAGCTCGATCCTGTCCGTGCTGGACCGCGGGCGTGCGCTGACCGTCCACACGGTCGACGGGCCGCAATTCCGCACGACCACCGATCCCGGGGGATACAGCCCGCTGCACACGAGCGCGATCGGCAAGGCGCTGCTGGCCTTCACGGACGAGGAGACCCGGGAACACCTGCTGGCGACCGTGGACCTGACGCCCCGCACCGAGCACTCGGTCACCGACCGCGCCGTCCTCGCCCGTCAGGTCGCCGAGGCCCGCGCGCAGGGCTGGGCCGGGCAGTCCGAGGAGAACGACATCGGCATGGCCGCCATCGCGGTCCCGGTCCAGGACCCCTCGGGAGGGCTGATCGCGGTCGTGGCGCTGGCCGCCCCCCTGTTCCGCTGCGACCTGGAGGGGCTCAAGGGCCACCTGCCCGCGCTCCTCGCCGCCGCCCACCAGCTCTCAATCCAACTGCCCCCGCGCTGAGGCGCGTCCACCCACCACTCACCACCGCGAAGGAAACCGCATGAGCACAGTCGCAGAGTCCTACCTCGTCGGGCTGATCGGGGACGGGATCACCGCCTCCCTGACCCCGCCGATGCACGAGAGGGAGGGACGCGAACAGGGACTGCACTACCTCTACCGTCCCGTGGACGTGGCCGCCCTCGGGTTCACCGGGGACCAGGCCCAGCGCCAGGCGCCCCTGCTGCTGGAGTACGGCCGCCGGCTGGGCTTCAACGCCTTCAACATCACGCACCCGTTCAAGCAGACGATCATGGCGCACCTGGACGAGGTGGACGAGGACGCGCGGAACCTCGGGGCCGTGAACACCGTCGTGTTCGCCGACGGGCGCTCGGTGGGTCACAACACGGACTTCTCCGGGTACATCACCGGCCTGCGCACCACGCTGCCGGAGGCGGACCTGACCTCGGTGGTCCAGCTGGGCGTCGGCGGCGCCGGTTCGGCCGTGGCCTACGCCCTGCTGCGCGCCGGTGCCGAGGAGCTGGTGCTGATCGACCTCGACGCGGACCGGGCCGGTGCGCGGGCCGCCGACCTGCAGGAGCAGTTCCCGGCCCAGCGGGTGTCCGCCCGGCCCCACGGAGAACTGCGGCAGGCCCTGGCCCGGGCCACCGGCTTCGCGCACTGCACGCCCGTGGGCATGCACCTGCACCCCGGCATGCCGGTGGCCGCCGAGTGGCTGCGGGCGGGGATGTGGGTCTCGGACGTGGTCTACCTGCCGGTGGACACCGAGCTGATCGTCACCGCGCGGGACCGGGGCTGCGCCGTGGTGGACGGCGGGACCATGGCCGTGGGCCAGGCCGTGGACGCCTTCGGCCTGGTGACTGGGCGTCCGGCCGACGCGGGTCGCATGCGCCGCCACTTCCTGGACCTCGTGGCCGCCCAGTCGACGGGGCGGGGTGCGTAGAGTGAGCGCCGTGAGGACCTCCATCGCCACCGTCTGCCTGTCCGGAACCCTCGAGGAGAAGATGCGCGGTGCCGCCCGGGCGGGCTTCGACGGCATCGAGGTCTTCGAGCCGGACCTCGTGGCCTCCCCCCTGTCCCCGGAACAGGTCGCCGACCTCGCCGCGGAGCTGGGACTGACCCTGGACCTGTACCAGCCCTTCCGCGACCTCGAGGGGGTGGAGGCCGAGGTCTTCGCCGCCAACCTGCGCCGGCTCGAGGCCAAGTTCCAGCTGATGCGGTGCATGGGCATGGACCTGATCCTGCTGTGCTCCAACGTCGGCACCGCCACCCGGTGGGAGGACGAGGTCGCGATCGACCAGCTGCGGCAGGCGGCCGACCTGGCGGCCGGCTACGGCATCCGCATCGCCTACGAGGCGCTGGCCTGGGGCCGGTACGTGAGCACCTACGAGCACGCCTGGAGCCTGGTCGAACAGGCCGACCGGCCCAACCTGGGCGTGTGCCTGGACTCCTTCCACATCCTCTCCCGCCGCGGTGACGTCACCGGGTTCCGGTCCATCCCGGGGGAGAAGATCTTCTTCGTGCAGCTGGCCGACGCACCGAACCTGTTGCTGGACCTGCTGTCCTGGTCCCGCCACCATCGCACCTTCCCCGGCGAGGGCGCCTTCGACCTGGTCGGGTTCTACCGGGAGCTGGTCGCCACCGGGTATGCCGGCCCGCTGTCCCTGGAGGTCTTCAGCGACGTCTACCGGCAGACGGACACCCCGCGCACGGCGCTCGCCGCCATGCGCTCCCTGCACTGGCTGCAGGAGGCGACGGCGCACCCGGACGAGGCGGCGGACCTGCAGCCGAGGGGCTGGGACTACGCCGAGGTGCTGGCCGCCGAGCCCCAGGACGTGACCGAGATCCTGGCCGCCCTGGGCTTCCAGGACCGCGGTCCGCACCGGACCAAGGACGTCCGGCTCTATGCCGCCGGAGACGCCCGGGTGGTGCTCAACGGCCGGCCCCGGCCCCGCGGGGAGGACGGGTCCGAGCTGGTGGGCCTCGGCCTGCAGGTCCCGGACCCCCGGGCCACGATGGACCGCGCCCGGCTGCTGCAGTACCCCGTGGCCTGGCGCTCCAACCGGGCGGACGAGATGGTCCTGCGCGGGGTCACCGCCCCGGACGGCTCGGAGCTCTTCGTCGCCCCGGTGCCGGACGAGGGCCGGGAACCGGGCTGGACCGGGGAGTTCGGGCCGGACGCCACCGGCCGCGGCACGGGACACCTCCGCGCGACGGACGCGCCGGCGTCGTCCGCAGGTGAGTCCCTGATCCTGGGGGTGGACCACGTCAACCTGGCCCAGCCGTGGCAGTGGTTCGACGAGGGCGTGCTGTTCTACCGGGCGCTGTTCGGTCTGCACGCCCGGGCCAACAACGAGGTGGCCTCACCCCAGGGACTGGTGCGGTCCCAGGTCGTGCAGACGGACGACGCCTCGGTCCGCCTGGCCCTGAACATGCTGCCGCAGGTGCTCGAGGGCACGGACGAGGGACGGCGACGGCGGCGCGCCGACTTCCCGGAACACGTCGCCTTCCTGTCCTCGGACGTGGCCGAGGTCGCCCGCCGCGCCCGGCGGGCCGGCCTGCGGTTCCTGCCGATCCCGGCGAACTACTACGAGGACCTGCACGCCCGCTTCGACCTGGACGAGGGGCTGTTGCGCGTGCTGCGCGAGAACGACCTGATGTACGACCGCGACGAGCGGGGGGAATTCCTGCACTTCTACACCCGCACCGTCGGCAGCGTGTTCTTCGAGGTGGTCGAACGCCGCGGCGGTTACGACGGCTACGGCGCGATGAGCGCCCCGGTGCGCCTGGCCGCGCAGTACGACGTGGACCGGCAATAGCCGACGGGCGGACGTTGTGCGGCCCCCGCCGTGGAGCCTACGGTGTCCGCACACCCGGACACCGGTACCCGAGGGAGCTCCACGATGCAGACATCACAGCCGATCGTCGTCGGGGTCGACGGCTCCCAGGCCTCCCTGGAGGCGCTGCGCGAGGCCGGCCGGATGGCCGACCTGATGGGATGTCCGTTGACGGCGGTCACGACGTGGCAATTGCCGGTCACGGCCGCGGACTACCCCTTCCCCCTGGAACAGAACTTCGAGGAGGACGCCCGGAGACGGCTCGGCGCCTCGGTCCGCGCGGTGTTCGGCGAGGATCCTCCCGCCGGTCTGGAACAGGTGGTGAGCGTGGGATCGCCCGCGCGGGTGCTCCGGGACCTCAGCGAGGACGCCCGGTTGCTGGTGGTCGGCAGCCGGGGCCACGGGGGCTTCGTCGGCCTGATGCTGGGTTCGGTCAGCTCCGCCGTGGCCGCCCACGCCCGGTGCCCCGTCCTCATCACGCACCGGGACGTCCCCGGGCCGGCCTCCGCGCCGGCCGGCTGAAAACTGTCAGGCCCCCGTCCGGAACCACCGGGCGGGGGTCTTTTCGTGCGTTGTCCCGCGTCCGGGCTGGTCACCCCGCATTCCGGCCTCCAGGGGAGCCGAGGCCCGGGTGGAGGGAGCCCGAGTACGCCGGAGAAAGTACCCCGCATACCGCTGTGTAGGTATTCCCAAAATACCGGGGCGGGAGGATTCTTTCTCGTGTTTTCGAATCCACTCTTGATGGGGAGCGGTCCTGGGGCCGCGCATAGGGCAAGAGATCGAGGGACATCATGACCATCATCAAGGAACCGCACCTGTTCAACGAGCAGAGCCTGTTCATCGACCTGGAGGGAGTACTCGGGAGGCTGCTCTACCTGAAGATCGAGGGGTTCAACCTCGCGGGATCGATCAAGCTCAAGCCGGCCATGGAGATGGTCGAACGGGCCGAGCGGGAGGGGAAGGTCGGCCCCGGCTCCGTGCTCGTGGAGTCCTCCTCGGGCAACCTCGGCGTCGCGCTCAGCATCATCGCCGCCAGCAAGGGGTACCGCTTCGTGTGCGTGATCGACCCGCGCTGCAACCCCGCGACCCGGCAGCTCATGGAATCACTCGGGGCCCAGGTCGACCTGGTCACCGAGCCCGATCCCGTGGACGGCCTGCTCGGGGCCCGGCTCAACCACGTCCGTGCACTGTGCGAGTCCGACGACCGGTACGTCTGGCTGAACCAGTACGCCAATCCCGGCAACTGGGGAGCGCACTACCGCTGGACCGCTCCCGAGATCGCCGCGCAGTTCCCCGGGCTCGAGGTGCTGTTCGTCGGGGCGGGGACCACGGGCACCCTGATGGGGTGCGCCCGGTACTTCCGTGAGCACCGGCCGGACGTGCGCATCGTCGCGGTCGACGCCGCCGGATCCGTCTCCTTCGGGGGCCAGCCGGGCACCCGCCTGATCCCGGGCCTGGGCATGAGCGTGCGGCCGCCCCAGCTCGATGAGTCACTGGTCGATGACGTGGTGATCGTCGAGGAGGTGGACACGGTGCGCACCTGCCACCGCCTGGCCTCCCGCGGGTTCCTGTTCGGCGGTTCCACCGGGACCGTGGTCCACGGTGCCATGACGTGGCTCGCGGACCACCACGCCCAGCACGTCACCGCGGTGGCCATCTCCCCGGACCTGGGCCG
>NZ_DAOMPX010000033.1:24193-33684 GCF_035445025.1 Citricoccus sp.
AACTTCTTCGAGGACCTGGGCGCCGACTCGCTGGTGATGGCGCAGTTCTGTGCCCGGGTGCGCAAGCAGCCGGACCTGCCGGCCGTGTCGATCAAGGACGTCTACCGGCACCCCACGATCGCGGCACTGGCCGGGGCCCTGGCCCCCGCGGAGCCCGCCCCGGCGCCGGTGCAGGCCCGGATGGCGGACCTGCTGGCCGGTGTGCTGGCCGGGGTGCTGGGCCGGGAGCAGGTGCCCGTGGACGCCAACTTCTTCGAGGACCTGGGCGCCGACTCGCTGGTGATGGCGCAGTTCTGTGCCCGGGTGCGCAAGCAGCCGGACCTGCCGGCCGTGTCGATCAAGGACGTCTACCGGCACCCGACGATCGCGGCACTGGCCGCCTCGCTGGGTGGGGGTGAGCCGGTGACCGCGGGCCAGCCCACGGTCACCGACGCCGTCGCCTCCCCCGCGGCGGGACCGGGACCGTCCACCGCCCTCGTCCCCCCGGAGCGCTCCGGGCGGACGACGCACCGAGGACGTCACCGGCGCACCCCCGCGGAGGGCACACCGGCCACCACGACCGAGTACGTGGTGTGCGGCGTGCTGCAGACCCTGATCTTCCTCGCCTACACCTTCCTGTTCGCCGTGATCATCGAGAGGGGGCTGCTCTGGGTCTGGGAGGGGGAGGGCCTGCTCGAGCACTACCTGCGGGGTGCCGGCTTCGGTGCGGTCACCTTCCTGGTCATGTGCACGCTGCCCATCCTCGTCAAATGGCTCCTCATCGGCCGCTGGAAGCCCCGGGACATCCGCATCTGGAGCCTGGACTACGTGCGGTTCTGGTTCGTCAAGACCGTGGTGGTCGCCAGCCCCCTGGTCCTCTTCGCCGGCTCGCCCCTGTACCTGTTCTACCTGCGGGCCCTGGGAGCCAAGGTCGGGAAGGGGGCGATCGTCCTCACCGGGCGCGTGCCCGTCTGCACCGACATGCTCACCATCGGTGAGCGCACCGTCATCGACAAGGACACCTTCCTGACGGGATACCGCGCCGTCAGCGGCATGATCCAGACGGGTCCGGTGACCATCGGCAAGGACGTCTTCATCGGTGAGAAGGTGGTGCTGGACATCGGCACCTCCCTCGGTGACGGCGCACAACTGGGCCACGCCTCGTCCCTCCACGAGGGCCAGGCCGTCCCGGCCGGCGAGCACTGGCACGGATCACCAGGTGAGCGGACGGAGTCGGACTACCGTGCCGTCGCCCCGATCGACTGCGGCCCCCTGAGGAGGGCCGGGTACGTCATCTGCCAGTTGCTGCTCCTCTTCGGCGTGACACTGCCGGTGGGGTTCGGCGGGCTGGCCCTGGTCCTCGACGTGATCCCCTGGCTCTCGGACATGCTCTGGTCGCCGGTGGTGTCCTTCACGAGCGCGTCGTTCTACGGGTACGTCCTGCTGACCTCCGTCATCCTGTTCTTCGGGACCATCGTCGTCGGCATGGTCCTCACCATGACCGTGCCACGGCTGCTCAACCTGGCACTGACCCCGGACCGGACCTATCGACTGTACGGATTCCATTTCGCGTGCCATCGGGCGATCGAGGGACTGACCAATCGACGGTTCTTCCACGACCTCTTCGGGGACAGCTCGTTCATCGTCCGCTACCTGCAGAGCCTCGGGTACGGGCTGTCCCCGGTCGTGCAGACCGGATCGAACTTCGGCACCGACATCAAGCACGACAACCCGTACCTGGTCTCCGTCGGGAGCGGCACGGTGGTGGCCAGTGGCATCTCGATCGTCAACGCCAACTACTCCAGCTCCTCGTTCAGCGTCTCGCGCAGCTCGATCGCGCCCAACAGCTTCTTCGGCAACGAGATCCTCTACCCACCGCAGTCCACGACGGGCCCGGACTGCCTCATCGCCACGAAGGCGCTGGTCCCGATCGACGGACCGGTCCGGGAGGGGGTCGGGCTCCTGGGCTCGCCGGCCTTCGAGATCCCGCGCACGGTCCAGCGGGACAGTGAATTCATCCGCATGGCCCATGACGAGCAGCTTCCCGACCGGCTCGCCGCGAAGAACCGGCACAACCTCGTGACCATCGGACTGTTCCTGCTGGCGCGCTGGTTCTACGTCTTCGTGGCCACCCTGTTCGGCTTCTTCGCGGTGGACCTCTACTTCCTGGTCGGTGAGGTCTCACTCATGCTGACCACGGTCCTCACCCTCGTCTTCGGCCTGTTCTACCGTGCCCTGGTCGAACGCGCCTCGACCGGGTTCAAACCCCTGAAGCCGAAGTACTGCTCGATCTACGACATCGACTTCTGGCGCACGGAACGCTTCTACAAGCTCGAGGCGGAAGTGAGCCCGCTGTTCAACGGCACCCCGTTCAAGGGCGCGATCCTGCGGATGCTGGGGGTGCGCGTGGGCAGGCGGCTCTTCGACGACGGTGCCCAGATCGCCGAGAAGAACCTCGTCACCCTCGGTGACGACGTCGCCCTCAACACCGGTGCGTGGGTCCAGTGCCACTCACAGGAGGACTACGCCTTCAAGTCCGATGCCATCACGATCGGCTCCGGCTGCTCCGTGGGGGTGTCCGCGATGATCCTCTACAGCGCGCGGATGGGCGACGGCGCCTTCCTCGCCCCCGACTCCTTCCTGATGAAGGGCGAGGAGATCCCCGCCGGCGAGCGGTGGGGAGGCAACCCTGCCGAGGCCCTGACCGATGCGAACCCCGGCCGGCAGCCACGGCCGTCCTCCGCCGCCGACGTGGTCGAGACCGTCTGAGCAGGAAAGCAGGAAAGCAAGACATGGACATGATGACTGACACGGGACGCGCTTTCTGGCGGGGCATGCTCGCCGCGGGTGGACTCACCACGATCCCGCGGTGGACGCTGGACCCCCGTCCCGGCCTCGGCGAGCACCACGAGGCCCTCCCCGAGGACCTGCTGGGAGCGCTGCGCCGGCTGGCCGACGGCCTGGGGACGTCGGTGGACGCGGTCCTGCTGACCGCCCACGCCAGGGTGCTCGCCACGCTGGCCGGGGAACGGGAGGTCGTGACCGGTTACGGCACGGCGCCCGGAGGCGAACCGGTGCCGTGCCGGCTGACGATCGACCCGGGCTCCTGGCGCGATCTCCTGACCTCCGTGGCTCGCCTGGAGGGGGAGCTGCGATCGCACCTGCAGGACGGACACGGCGTCGACCTCGACGGTGTCCGCCGGGAGCTGGGCCTGCGCGGGCCGGTGTTCGAGACCGAGCTCATCCCACGGGACACCCCGGGGGAGCCGGCCGACGGCACGGTCCTCCAATTGTCGGTGTCGAACGAGGCGGGCGGTGCCCGGTTGCGGCTGCGGTACCGCACCGATGCGCTAGACGCGCCCGCCGCCGCCCGCATCGCCGGATACCACGCGCGGGCCCTGGCGGCCATGGCCGCGGACCCGGACGGCGAGCACGCCCGCGCCTGCCTCCTCACCCCCGAGGAGTTGCGCTTCCAGCTGGAGGATCTCGCCGGTCCCCGGCGGGAGCTTCCCGACCTCCGCGTCCACGAGGTGCTCGAGCAGCGGGCCGGGTCCACCCCCGACGCGGTCGCCGCGGTGCACGGGGAGGCCCTCCTGACCTACCGCGAGCTGAACGCCCGGGCGAACCGGTTGGGCCGGGCGCTGCAGGCCTGGGGCCTCGACCGGGAGACCGTCGTCACCGTGGTGACGGAGCGGAACCTGGACTGGATGGTGACCGTCCTGGCCATCTGGAAGGCAGGCCTGACCTACCTGCCGCTCGAGCCGCACTTCCCGCCGGAGCGCATGGCCACGGCCATCTCCCGCGCGGAGTCCCCGCTGGTGGTGACCGAACGGGCCAGTACCGCGATGCTCGACCAGGCCCTGTCCATCCTGCCCGGCGTCACGGAGCTCTTCGTCGAGGACCTCGCCGCCGAGGATCACCCGGAGGGCGACCTCGGGGTGGACGTCGCCGCCGGTCAACTGGCCTACATCCTGTTCACGTCCGGCTCCACCGGGCAGCCGAAGGGCGTGATGTGCGAGCACGCCGGGATGCTGAACCACATCCTGGCCAAGATCGACGACCTCGGCGTGCGCGAGGGAGAGGTGATTCCCCAGACCGGTCCGCAGTGCTTCGACATCTCGGTGTGGCAACTCGTCGCCGCCCTCCTGGTCGGCGGGCGCACCCTGCTCGTCGACCAGGACGCCATCCTCGACGTGGAGCGGTTCGTCGACACGATCGTGGACGGTCACGCCGGCGTCATCCAGGTCGTGCCCTCCTATCTCGACGTGATCGTGTCCTACCTCGAGCAGCACCCCCGCGAGCTGCCGGACCTGCACTGCGTGTGCCCCACCGGCGACTTCCTGAAGAAGGAGCTCGTCCAGCGCTGGTTCGCCCTCTACCCCCACATCCCCGTGGTCAACACCTATGGGCTCACCGAGACGTCCGACGACGCGGTGCACGAGATCATGGACCGGCCCCCGGCTGGGCCGGGGGTCCCCCTCGGGCGGCCGATCAACAACACCCACGTGGACGTCGTCGACGAGTTCGGCACCCCGGTACCGCTCGGCGCCCCGGGACTGATCGTGTTCTCCGGCGTGTGCGTGGGACGCGGGTACGTCAACGACCCGGAACGCACCGCGGCGATGTTCGGCGACGACCCGCATCGTGCGGGGGCGCGCATCTGCCGGACCGGTGACTACGGACGGTGGCGTCCGGACGGGAAGCTCGACTTCCTGGGCCGGCGTGACAACCAGGTCAAGATCCGGGGCTTCCGCATCGAGATCGGTGAGATCGAGAACGCCCTGCTGGGGGTTCCCGGCGTCCGCGACGGCGCCGTCGTCGTCGGGCGGGGGCCCGACCAGTCCGCGTTCCTCGTGGCGTTCTACTCCGGTGACCGTCCACTCGAGGCGGAGGAGCTCCGTACCCGGATGGCCGGACGGGTCCCGGACTACATGGTCCCCTCCGCGTACCGGTGGCAGGAGCGCCTGCCCCTGACCGGCAACGGCAAGATCGACCGGAAGACCCTGGGCGGCATGGCGCAGGACACCGTGGCACACCCCACCCCCACGGAGGAGCTCACGGCCGCCGAGCAACGGCTGGCCGGGGCCTGGGGATCGGTCCTGGGCCTGCCGCCGGAGCGGATCAGCAGGCAGGACTCCTTCTTCGAGCTGGGCGGCACCTCCTTGTCCGCCGTGAAGCTCGTCGTGCTGCTCCAGCGCGCCGTCTCGCTCCAGCAGGTCATGCGGACCCCGGTCCTGGCCGACCTGGCGTGCCTGCTCGACACGCATTCCGCGCCCCCGGACCAGGACCCCGGCCGTGACCGGCTGACCACTCCCACTCGTTCCCTGTGACCCGAAAGGACCCTCATGTCATCCCCCTCACCCAGAACACAGCTCGCCGTGGACCGTGAGGCCGGCCGGACACCGATGCTCACCGTCGCGGACGGCCCCGATCCCGTCCAGTGGGCCGACCAGCACCGGGAGGGACTGCGCGCGGCGGTGGACGAGCACGGTGCCGTCATGGTCCGTGGGCTCGGCCTCCGCGACGCAGCCGAGGTGGCCGCCGTGTTCCACCGGCTGGCCCCGGGCGGACTCATGCCCGACCGGGAGGCGTTCGCCGCCCGGCGGCAGCACGCCGAGGGCGTGTACTCGTCGCTCACGTGGCCAGCCAACCAGCCCATGTGCATGCACCATGAGCTCAGCTACGCGCTCGAGTTCCCCGGCCTGTTGCTGTTCGCCTGCCTCGAGGCACCCGCCACCGGAGGGGTGACCGGTGTCGCGGACGCCCGCACCGTGCTGGAGGCCCTTCCCCCGGACCTCGTCCGGCGGTTCGAGGACGAGGGGTGGTTGCTCGCCCGCAGCTACAACGAGGACGTCGGGGCCTCCTACGAGGAGGCCTTGGGGGTCGGTGACCGCGCCGCGGTCGAGGACTACTGCCGGGCCCACGAGATCGAGTTCGAGTGGCAGCCCGACGGGGAGCTCCGGACCCGGCAACGCCGCCCCGCCGTGGTGCGGCACCCGGTGACGGGCCAGCGCTGCTGGTTCAACCAGGTCGCGTTCCTGAACGAATGGACGATCGCCCCGGAGATCCGGGAGTACCTGGTGGACGTCTACGGTCCCGACGGACTGCCGTTCAACACCCGTTTCGGCAACGGCGACCCGATCGGGGAGGACGTCATCACCCTGGTGAACGAGGTCTACGAGGCCCACACCCTGCGGACGCCGTGGGAGGCCGGGGACCTCATGCTCGTCGACAACGTGAGCACGGCCCACAGCCGTGAGGCCTACGAGGGCCCTCGGGAGATCCTCGTGGGGATGGCCGAGCCGCGGCGGGTGTCCGACCTCGTGACCACGGGGCGGGAGGACGTGCGATGAAGGAGGATCCCACCGTCTCCCCGGTCGCCACCCCGGAACCGAGGACCGTCCCCCCGTTCGCCGTCATCCCCGGTGCCCAGGTGCAGCAGGCGCTCCAGGGCCGGGAGCGGCAGGTCGTCGAGCTGGTCGAGGAGACCTACCGGGTGCACGCGGCCGGGGACTCGGTGAACCCCCCGTCGTACTTCCTGACCTTCCCGGACCGGCCCACCGCGCGCATCATCGCCCTGCCCGCCTCGATCGGCGGCAGCGTCGGGGTCGACGGCATCAAGTGGGTCTCGAGCTTCCCGGACAACGTGAGGTCCGGGATACCCCGCGCCTCCGCGGTGCTGATCCTCAACGACCGGGCGACGGGCTACCCCTTCGCCTGCATGGAGAGCTCCATCATCAGTGCCTCCAGGACGGCCGCCTCGGCGGCCGCGGCCGCGGACTGGCTCAGCAGGGGACGGGGCCGGCCCCGACGCGTCGGGTTCTTCGGCGTGGGCCTCATCGCGCGGTACATCCACACCTTCCTGGACGCGACGGACTGGTCCTTCGACGAGATCGGGGTGTACGACCTCTCGGGCGAGAGCGGAGAGGGATTCAAGGGGTATCTCGAACGGAGCGGCACGGCCGCCCGGGTGACCGTGCACGACAGCCCCGAGCAGTTGATCCGGAGCAGTGACCTCGTCGTGTTCGCGACCATCGCGTCCCAGCCGCACGTGCACGACCTCTCCTGGTTCGAGCACAACCCGCTGGTGCTGCACGTGTCCCTGCGTGACCTGGACCCGGAGATCCTGCTGGCGTCGACCAACGTCCTGGACGACGTCGACCACTGCCTGAAGGCCGGGACGTCCGCGCACCTCGTGGAGCAGATGGTCGGTCATCGGGACTTCGTGGCCGGCACCCTGGCCGATGTCATGGCCGGCACGGTCCCGCTGCCGGAGGACCGCCCGGTGGTCTTCTCACCATTCGGCCTGGGCGTGCTCGACCTGGCCGTGGGCAAGTACGTCTATGACGACATGGCCCGCAGCGGCCGGCTCCAGGTGGTCGAGGACTTCTTCACCGAGCTGAGCCGGTATGGCTGAGACGGTTCGCCCGGACACGGACACGGACACGGACACGGGGGAGGCGGACGCGGAATGGGCAGGGTGACCGGTTCGGCGCGCACCGCCGGGTGCGAGTGGCTGCAGTACGACTACGGTCCCGCCCTGGTCCCGGACGGGGAGCCGGGATCGTTCACGATGTGGCGGTACCGGGCGCTGCTGCCCGTGGCCGAGGGGCCGGTGCGCTACCCGTTGCCCGTCGGCGGCACGCCCCTGCTCGCGGTCCCGGCCCTGCGAGGCGCGCTGGGCGTCGCGGGCCTGTGGGTCAAGGACGAGACCCGTGGCCCGACGGCGTCCAACAAGGACCGGGCCACGGCGCTGGTGATCGAGGACGGGCTGCGGCACGGCCGGGACACCATCACGACGGCCTCCACGGGCAACGCCGCGGTGGCCACGGCCTTCGGGGCGGCCGCCGCCGGAATGCGCGCCGTCATCTTCGTCTCGACCGACTGCCAGGAGGAGAAGCTCGCGCTGATGACCCAGGCGGGGGCCTGGGTGTTCCAGGTCCCCGATGGCTACGCCGCCGCCGTGGACCTCTCGCGTGCAGCCGTCGAGGAGTTCGGCTGGGTGGACCGGAACACCGGGGTGAACCCGCTGACGACGGAGGCGAAGAAGACCGTCGCGCTGGAGGTCTGGGAGCAGCTCGGCCGGCGCATGCCGGACGTGATGGTCGCCCCGGTGGGTGACGGCCCCACGCTCGTGGCGCTCGCCAAGGGCTTCGACGAGCTCGTCGCCTGCGGCGTCGCCGCCCGGACGCCCCGTCTGGTGGGTGTGCAGGCCGCGGCGTGCCAACCGCTGGTGCGCGCGTGGTCGGGCACCGATCCGGGTCCCGGTGAACTGGATGCGGGGGCGACCGTCGCCGACGGGATCGCCGTGCTGCGGCCGGCTATCGGTGAGGCGGTGCTCCAGGCCATCCGCTCCAGCGACGGGACCATGGTCGCGGTGAGCGACGCGGAACTGCTGGCGGCCGTCGGCCTGCTGGCCGCCACGGCCGGCGTCGGTGCGGAACCGGCCGGGGCCGCCTCCGTGGCCGGCCTGCGGGGTGCCCTGCGCGAGGGCGTGGTGCAGCCCGGGGAGACCGTCGTGGTGCTGGTCACCGGACGTGAGGTCAAGGCGTCCGGGTCCCCGTCCCGGGACCGGGTGACCGTGGCCCGCCGGCTGGACGACGTGCGGACGGCCCTCGCGGACGCCCCCCGGTGAGGGCCGGGCAGCCGACCCACCCGCATCGGCGGCCCGGTGCCCGGTCCCCGGGGGTGAGCGGACCAGACGGTGGTCCTCACAGGGTGGCCAATCGCACCGGACCCGGCTGGGCCGGACGGTCGGCTCGCGTGGCGGTCTGGTCGTGCACCCGCACGTGGGTCAGGGCCAGCCGGGTCAGGGGGACCTCCACGCCGTACCGCTCCGCCGTGGCCACGAACTCCCCGAGCAGGTGTTCCCCCTCGTGCGAGAACCCGGCGGTCAGGTCCCGGTAGAGGGAGGAGGTGAACACGGACCCGGGTTCGGTGAACATCTCCAGGCTCGCCGCGTGCGCGGCGTCCGAGACGGGGTATCCGGCCGCCGCGGCGACCCGTTCGGTCTGGTCGATGACCTCCAGGACGAACTCCCTGCCGCCGGGGGTGGCCAGGATGGCGCCGATGGTGCCACGCATCAGGCACGTGGTGGTCCCCCCGGCCACGATGAAGGCCCACTTGTGCCACATCGCGGCCAGGACGTCCTCGTCCAGGACCAGGTCGTACCCCGGGACCGACAGTTCCTGCTGGACCCGGGCCGCCCGGTCAGTGTGCTGCCGGTCCTGTTCGCCGAAGATCATCGTGGCGCCCGGCTTGAACTGGAAGACCGCACCCTCCGGGGTGACCGTGGCGACCACACGGACGATCCCCCCGAGCACGGCACCGCGGCCGAAGCGGGCGTTGACCCGCTCCAGGTGGGCCATGCCGTTGAGCAGCGGCAGGATGGCGGTGTCCGGTCCCACGGCCGGGGCGATGTCCTCCATGGCCTGCTCCAGGGCCCAGGCCTTGGTCATGAGCAGGATCAGGTCGTAGGGACCGTCCAGCTCGCGGGCCGTGACGGCCCGGAC
>NZ_DAOMPX010000034.1:0-8790 GCF_035445025.1 Citricoccus sp.
GACTGGGTCCCGTTGCTGTTCCTTGCCCTGACCGTCGGTCTCTTCGAAGTGGTCTACTTCCGCGGTTTCGTACAGACCCGGTTGGAGGCCTGCTTCGGTTCCGTGCCCGGCGTGGGCGGTGCTGCAGCCCTGTACGCCGCCTACCACATCGGCTACGGCATGGGCCTGCGGGAGATGGTGTTCCTCTTCGGGCTCGGTGTGGTGTATTCCACCGCATTCGCCGTGGTGCGCAACGTGGCCGTCCTCTGGCCCCTGCTGGTCCCGATGGGGTCCTTCTACAGCAACCTGCGCGGCGGGGACATCGTGGTGCCCTGGGCCGCGATCCTGGGCTTCGCCGACGTGCTGGCCGTGATGGTCACCGTCCTGTGGTTCGCGGCCAGGAGCGAGCGGCGTCCACGGGACGGCACGGGCACGGTCCGTCGTGGCGGGCCGGTTCACCGCCGGCAGCCGCCGTAGGCGCGGTTCCGAGGCGACAGCCGCCGCGGAGTAGGATGGGCGGGCGCGTCGAGCGCCCGGTTGACGGGCCGGCGTCGTGATGTTGACACCCCGTTTCCACCGCACTTCAAGGACAGGACTTCCGTGAGCCAGGCAGCGCAAGGTACTCCCCAGGACCCCGTGACGGGGCAGGCCACCCAGGCCGCGCCCGAGGAGTACTCGTTCCGGGCCCTAGAGGACCGCTGGGGCGGTTACTGGGAGAAGCACGAGACCTTCGCGCCGCTGGACGACGGGTCCGCGGAGCGCCGCTACGTGCTGGACATGTTCCCCTACCCGTCCGGTGACCTGCACATGGGCCACGCGGAGGCCTTCGCCATGGGCGACGTCGTCGCCCGGTACTGGACGCAACTCGGCTACGACGTGATGCACCCGATCGGCTGGGACTCCTTCGGGCTGCCCGCGGAGAACGCCGCCATCAAGAACAACGCCCACCCGGCCGAGTGGACCTACCGGAACATCGAGACGCAGAAGTCCTCGTTCCAGCGCTACGCGATCTCCACCGACTGGTCCCGCCAGCTGCACACCTCCGACCCCGAGTACTACCGGTGGACCCAGTGGCTGTTCCAGCAGTTCTACGCCAAGGGCCTGGCCTACCGGAAGGACTCCCCGGTCAACTGGTGCCCGAAGGACCAGACGGTGCTGGCCAACGAGCAGGTCGTCAACGGTGCCTGCGAACGCTGCGGCACCCAGGTGACCAAGAAGTCCCTGAACCAGTGGTACTTCAAGATCACCGACTACGCCGATCGCCTGCTCGAGGACATGTCCGAGCTGGAGGGCCACTGGCCCGATCGCGTGCTGGCGATGCAGCGCAACTGGATCGGCCGCTCCGAGGGCGCCCACGTGGACTTCCAGGTCGAGGCGCGCAACGGCCAGCCCGGCCAGTCGATCACCGTGTTCACCACCCGCCCGGACACCCTGTTCGGCTCGACCTTCATGGTCGTGGCCGCGGACGCCGACCTGGCCCTGGAACTGGTGGACCCGGAGTACCGCGAGGCCCTGGAGGCCTACCGCGAGGAACTGACGCACGTCTCGGAGATCGAGCGGCAGTCCACCGAACGCTCCAAGACCGGGGTCTTCCTGGGCCGGTATGCCGTGAACCCGCTGAACGGCGAGCGGCTGCCGATCTGGGCCTCCGACTACGTCCTGGCCGACTACGGCACCGGCGCCATCATGGCCGTGCCCGCCCACGACCAGCGCGACCTGGATTTCGCCCGCGCGATGGACCTGACCGTGCGCATGGTCGTGGACACCGGTGAGGAGGACCCGGCGGTGTCCGGTGTGGCCACCACCGGGGACGGCACCCTGGTGAACTCCGGCGAGCTGGACGGCCTGGACAAGACCGCCGCGATCAGCCGCGCCATCGAGATCCTGGACGGCCGGGGTACCGGCCGCGGCACCGTGAACTACCGCCTGCGGGACTGGCTGCTGTCCCGCCAGCGGTTCTGGGGCGCACCGATCCCGATCGTGCACTGCGCCGGTTGCGGCGAGGTCCCCGTGCCGGAGGACCAGCTGCCCGTGCTGCTCCCGACCGACGTCACCGGGGAGAAGCTGGCGCCGAAGGGCAAGTCCCCGCTGGCCGGCATCGAGGAGTGGGTCAACACCACGTGCCCGTCCTGCGGGGGCGCGGCGCTGCGGGACACCGACACCATGGACACCTTCGTGGACTCGTCCTGGTACTACATCCGCTACGCCTCGGCCCACGACGACACCCAGGCCTTCGACCGCGACGCCGTGGATCGCTGGCTGCCGGTGGACCAGTACGTCGGCGGCGTGGAGCACGCGATCCTGCACCTGCTCTACTCGCGGTTCTTCACCAAGGCGCTCTACGACATGGGCCTGGTGTCCTTCACGGAGCCGTTCAAGGCGCTGCTGAACCAGGGCCAGGTGCTCAACGGCGGCAAGGCCATGTCCAAGTCGCTCGGCAACGGGGTGGACCTCGGCGAGCAGCTGGACACCTTCGGCGTGGACGCGGTGCGCCTGACGATGATCTTCGCCTCCCCGCCGGAGGACGACGTGGACTGGGCGGACGTCTCGCCGTCGGGCTCGGCCAAGTTCCTGGCCCGCGCGTGGCGGCTGGCCCAGGACGTCCAGTCCGCCGGCGCGGCGCCGGGCACGGATCCCGACGGCGGCGTGAAGTCCCTGCGCCAGGCCACCCACCGCACGGTGGCGGATGCCGCCCGGTTGCTGGACGAGCACAAGTTCAACGTGGTCATCGCCCGGACCATGGAACTGGTCAACGCCGCCCGCAAGGAGATCGACTCCGGTGCCGGGGCGGGCGACCCCGCCGTCCGGGAGGCCGTGGAGGCCGTGGCCGTGCTGCTGAGCCTGTTCGCCCCCTACACCGCCGAGGACATGTGGGCCCGGCTGGGCCACGAGCCGTCGGTGGCCCGGGCCGGCTGGCCGGCCGTGGACGAGGCGCTGCTGGTGGAGGACACCACCACCGCCGTGGTCCAGGTCAAGGGCAAGGTCCGGGACCGCCTCGAGGTGGCCGTGGACATCTCCGCGGCCGATCTGGAGGCGCTGGCGTTGGCGTCCGAGGCCGTCCAGCGGGTCCTCGACGGGGCTGAGGTCCGCAAGGTCATCGTGCGCGAGCCGAAGCTGGTCAACATCGTCATCTGAGACCCAGAGCAGGCGACCCGGGGCCGTGGTGCCCCGGGTCGCCTAGGTTAAAGCCGGAACCGTCGGGCGTTGAAGGGAGTGCGCGTGGTCGACATCGCCGAGTGGCAGGCCGCCATGCTCGTCCGGATCCGCCAGCTGCGGGCCTCCCAGAGCGGCCGGGTCCGGCTCGGACTCCGCCCGCCGCGGAAGGGGCGGACCGCGATCGTCACCGACTCCTCGGCCTCGATCCCGGCCGAGGTGCTCGCCCACCCGCTGGCCCGCGGCCTGCGCCAGGTGCCCATGCCGGTGATGATCGGTGACCAGATCTACACGGACGGCACGCCCGACCTGCTGCGGGAGCTGCCGTTGGCCCTGGCCGCCGGGACACCCGTGAAGACCTCCCGGCCCTCACCCGGTGCGTTCAGTGCCGTGTACCAGTCGCTGGCCGAGGCCGGTTTCGAGCAGATCATCTCCGTCCACTTGTCCGGCAGGCTGTCCGGGACCGTGGAGGCGGCGCGGCTGGCCGCGCGGGAGTCCCTCATCCCCGTCTCGGTGGTCGATTCGCACACGGCCGGGTTCGCGCTCGGAACGGTGGTGATCGACGCCGTGATCGGGGCGGGCTTCGGCGTGGCCCCGGACCAGCTGGTGTCCGCCGTGGACGCGGCGAGCCAGGACGCCGGGGTGTTCTTCACCGTGCCCAACCTGGAGCAGTTGCGCCGGGGCGGTCGGATCGGGACGGTGGCGGGCCTGCTGGGGTCCCTGCTGCACGTCAAGCCGGTGCTCACGCTCGAGGACGGGGTGGTCTCCCTCGTCGACCGGCCGCGCACCACGGCCCGGGCGACGGAGCGTCTGGTCGAACTGGTCCGGGAGGCGGCGCAGGACTCGGACCCGCCGGGGCCCTCCGAGCGCATCGCGGTCCACGGCTTCGGCAACCAGGAGGCCGCCCACGAACTGGCCGGCCGCCTGCAGAGCCTGTCCGCGATGCCCGTGCCGGTGATCCGGCTCCCCGCGGTGCTGGCCGCGCACCTGGGCCTGGGGGCGCTCGGGGTCACGATGAACCCGGTGCCCACTCCACAGCCCGCCTCCTGACGGCGTGTCGCACCCTCACGGTGCCCTGACCTGCCCGTGGGCCCGTCCCGCCGGACGAGGGTGGAGGCATGGGACGCCACAGCCAGGACGACACCTCCGTGACGGGGGACTGGGAGCAGCCGCCTCCAGTGGCCCCCTTGTGGCGGGGGCGCGTCGTGACCTCCGCCGTCCTGTTGCTGGCGGTGCTCGCCGCCACGTGGTGGGCCGTCAGCTGGCTGATCTCACCGGCCGGGCCGACGGGCACCCCGGCACCCCAGGCCGCCGCCCTCGAGAACCGGGAGGGGCACCGCGGCCGTGACGCCGAGGACGCTGAACAGCGGGCGGGCACGGACCGCGGCCCCTCGTCCACGGCAGTGCCCGGACCACCGGAAGCCGGCCGGCCAGGCGTCGGGCCGTCATCGGTGGACCAGGACGACGGCACGGCAGGCACCGCCCCCGGGGCCGTGATCGTGCACGTGGCGGGAGAGGTCCACGAACCGGGGCTCGTGGAGCTGCCGCCCGGTTCCCGCGTTGCCGACGCCCTCCATGCCGCCGGCGGGTCGACGACGCGGGCGAGACTCGACCTGCTGAACCTCGCCGCACCGGCCGTGGACGCCAGCCAGATCCTCGTGCCTGGACCGGACACCCCACTGGCGACCGGTGGGACGGAACCCGGTGACGGTCCTGGGAGACAGCCGGTGAACGAGGCTCCGGGTGAACCCGGCTCCCCGAGCGGCACGGTCAACGTCAACACGGCGGATGCCGCCGAGCTCGAACAGCTGCCCGGCATCGGACCCGCGCTGGCCGGCAGGATCGTCGACCACCGCGAGCAGGTCGGACCCTACGGGTCGCTGGAGGACCTGGACGCGGTGTCCGGCATCGGCCCGGCCATGATGGAACGCCTCGACGGACTCGTCAGCTGGTGAGACGACCACGAGGGCGGACCCAGAGTCGGGGTCGAGGGCGCACCCGGGTCGGTCCCACCGCATCCAGCCCAGTGACGACGATGCCGTGGTGGTCCGACGGGCTGGACGGCCGGTGAGGCCACCGACTGCCGGACCGGTGCCCGGGCCGGTCGACGTGCGGCTCGTGCCGGCCCTGCTGCTGACGCTGGTGACGTGTCTGGCCGTTCCGGTCCTCCCGTATGAGTGGGTGCAGATGCTGCCGTGGGGCCTGGGAGTGGCGGCCGCCGCGGTCACGGTGCTGTTGGTTGCCATTGCGCGCAGTGGGCGTGTGGCACTGGTGAGCCTGACGGCGCTCACCGCCTGTGCGCTGTGGGTCGCGGCCGTCGCGGCAGTGCAGGCCGTCGGGGACCGGGCCCCGGTGAAGGCCTCCGGCTGGGAGGATGCGGTGTCCGCGGGCCAGCCGGTGCGCCTCTCCGGTCGGGCGACGGGTGGGGCGGTGAGGTCCCCGGGGGCCTTCGGGGACCGGTGGCACGTGACCGTTGCCGTGGATGCCTTCGGACACCCGGTACGGACCGTGCCAGAGGGCACCGAGGTCGTCGTCTCCGGAGATGCGGAGTGGGACGGTATGGAGCTTGGCACACGGCTATGCCTGACGGCCGATCTTGAGCCGTCCGGTACCACGGTGTTCGCTCGTGCCCGCACCGGCCCGGATGCCGGGTCATGCCCGGACCACAACGGTGGGACAGGCGCGGAGAGCGGCACGGGCGGGAGCACGGGGCGCGAGGTGGTGCGAGCGGCGGTCCGCGACGCGGCGGCCGGCAGCGTGGGCGCGGCACCCCAGCTGCTTCCAGGACTCGTCCTGGGGGACCGCTCCGTGCAGGACCCGGAACTGGACGAGGCGATGAAGGCCTCCGGGCTCAGTCACCTGTCCGCCGTCAGCGGTGCCAACTGCACCCTCCTGGCCGGCGCAGTCATGATGAGCCTGCGCACCCTGCGGATCCGTCGCCCGGTGGTGCTGGGCGCGGTCCTGGGGGTGCTGGTCGTCTTCGTCATCATCGTCGGCCCGGAACCCTCCGTGATCCGGGCGGCCGTGATGGGCGGGATCGGCGCCTGGGCGGTGTTCTTCGGGCGGGGACGGCAGGCCCTGCCGCTGCTGTGCCTGGCCGGCTGCGTCCTGCTGTGCTGGAAACCGGCGCTGGCCGCCGAACCGGCATTCCAGCTCTCCCTGGCAGCCACCGCCGGCATCGTCCTGGCCGCACGACCGGTGGAACAGTGGCTGACCGCCACGCTCGGGAGGATACTGCCCGGACCGGTCGCCGGGACGATCGGCGCCGCGCTCGCGGTGACCGTCTGTGCCCAGGTCGCCTGCCAGCCGGTGCTGGTGGGGATCGCGGGCACGCTCAGCAGCTATGCTGTGCCCGCCAACCTGTTCGCGGCACCCCTCGTCCCCCTCATCACCGTGCCGGGCACGGCGGCTGCCATCCTCGCCGTGCCGCTCGCCGGCCTGGCCTCCGCCGTCTTCTGGCTGATCGGCTGGCCGGCCGCAGGGATCGGCTGGATCGCCGGCGCCCTGTCGTCACTGCCGGGAGCGCTCCATCCCTGGCCCGGGGGAGTGCTCGGGGCAGTCCTGGTGGCCCTGCACGTGCTCGCGGCCCTGGCCCTGCTCTGGCTGCTGCTGCGGTGGGAACGAACGCGGCCCGCCCGCGTGCGCCGGATCCCCGCCGGTCCGGTTCCGCGCGGCGCCCCGTCCTCCCGAACCCTGCGGTGGTCGCTGGCCGCGGCGTGGACGCTCGTGTGCGCCGCCGTCGGCAGTCAGCTTGCCCTCGTCGTCTCCCCACCGACCGGGCCCGTCCCGCGGGACTGGTCCCTGGCCGCCTGCGACGTCGGCCAGGGGGACATGCTGGTCCTGCGTACGGGGCAGCGGTCGGCGATGGTGGTCGACACGGGCCCGGACCCGGGGGCGGCGACGTCCTGCCTCCGGAACGTCGGTGTGGAGCGGATCGACCTGCTCGTGCTGTCCCACCTGCACCAGGACCATGCGGGTTCCGCCGCCGCGCTCGCCGAGTGCTGCCAGCCTGCTGCCGTCGTCTACTCGAGCATGGCCACCCCCGGGGCCGGCGGGCCGGGCGCAGGGGACCGTGAGGACCGATCTGCCGCCGAGGGCGCCGGAGGCGCTCGCGCCCCCGCCGGTGCGCGCCGGCCGGGGGTGGGGGAGACGGGCACGGTGGGTGAGCCGGCATCGGTATGGCGGGTGGACTGGGAGGTGCTGGCCGCGGACTCGGAGGCGCGCGACGAGAACGATGCCTCCCTGCAGATGGCGGCCACCGTGCACACGCCTCAGGGGTCCTACACCGTCCTGCTCACGGGGGACATGGAGCAGGAGGCCACCGGTGCACTGCTGCGCCAGGGAGTGTTCCCGGAGACGGTGGACGTGCTCAAGGTGAGCCACCACGGGGCCAGGAACGGTGGGAACGACCTCGTGCGCGCCCTGATGCCGGCGTTGTCGGTGGTGCAGGTCGGCCGGGAGAACAGCTACGGGCATCCGCACCCGTCCGTCATCACCGAGCTCCAGCGGCACGGGCCGGTCGTGCGCACCGATGAGCACGGCACGACGGTCGTCTCGCTCCGCGACGGACAGCTGGTGCCGACCGTGACCGGCCAGTTCGCACCCGCGGTGACCGGCCGGGCGGCGGGCACCATCCCGGTAGGATGACACGCATGCCCGCCCCCAGCCGCTCTCGCCGATCCACCAGCTCCGGCACCGACTGGCGACGCGTGGAACCGGCGCCCCTCATGCTCCTGAAGGGGCCCGAGGACTTCATCGCCACCCGGGTCACGGACCGGGTCAGGACCGCGCTGCGGCAGGCGGACCCGGGCCTGGAGCTCCACCGGCTGGATGCCGCCGACTACCAGTCCGGACAACTGTCCATGCTGGCCAGCCCGTCCCTGTTCGGCGAGGCGAAGATCGTCCTGGCCGAGGGCCTGCAGGACATGAACGAGGCGTTCCTGGCCGACTGCCTCGACTACGTGGCCGCCCCCGCCGATGACGTCACCCTGATCCTGCGCCACTCCGGAGGCAACCGCGGCAAGAGGCTGCTGGACGTGGTCACCTCATCCGGGGTGCTGGTGGAGTGCCAGCCCATCAAGTCCGACGCGGACAAGGCCGACTTCGTGGTCGGCGAGTTCCGGTCCCGGCGCCGGTCGATCGACCAGGAGGCCGTCCGGTCCCTCATCGACGCCACGGGCGGATCGCTGACCGACCTCGCGGTGGCCTGTCAGCAGCTGGCCGCGGACACCGAGGGGACCGTGACCACCCAGGTCGTGGACCGGTACTACGGCGGACGGGTCGAGGCCACCGCCTTCCGGGTCGCCGACGCGGCCATCGAGGGCCGGGCCGGTCAGGCCACCGCGCTGTTGCGGCACGCCCTGGCCACCGGGGTCTCCGCACCGGCCATCACGGGGGCCTTGGCCATGAAGACCCGGCAGATCGCCAGGATCGTCGACGCCCGCATCTCGCAGGGCCAGGTCGCCCAGGTCCTGGGGATGGCCCCCTGGCAGGCCAAGCGCGTCTCGGAGACCGTCCGGTTCTGGAATCCCGCGACCATCGCGGCAGCCATCGAGTGGGTCGCGCAGGCCGACGCCGAGGCCAAGGGACTGGCCAAGGACGCCGAGTACGCCGTCGAGCGCGTCGTCACCCGCATCGCCCTCACGGCCCGGCGCTGAC
>NZ_DAOMPX010000034.1:8890-32799 GCF_035445025.1 Citricoccus sp.
GCTCACCGGCCGGTGACGTCCGCTGAACGCACGAGGCCCCCGTCCGATGGGACGGGGGCCTCGGTGCCTGGCGCGGGGCGCCGGCGCAGCGTGAGGATCAGGCGCTGATCTTGTTCACGCGCTTGGCGATACCGGACTTGCGGTTGGCAGCCTGGTTCTTGTGGATGACGCCCTTGCTGACGGCCTTGTCCAGCTTCTTGCTGGCCAGCGCGACGGCGGAGGAGGCGGCGGCCTGGTCACCGGCGGTGACGGCCTTGTCCACGGCGCGGATGGCGGTGCGCAGCTCGGACTTCACGGCGACGTTGCGCTGGCGAGCCTTCTCGTTGGTGAGGATGCGCTTCTTCTGGGACTTGATGTTGGCCACGAAAGAGTCTTTCTGTTGCTTCGGACTTTGGTCGGTGAGGGATATTCCCGGATCCGGCGACTGAGAGGCGTGGGGATGCCCTGGAAAGCCGTTCCGGGAGTGCCCGTCGACCTGCGCGGACACACAGCTGGTTAGTCTATCACGACCACCCGTTCCGGTCGTGGAGTCCTCGGGCCACCGTCTCGAACGCGTTCCGGGGGAGCACCCCACCCTCCCGCCGGACGTCGCGGGCACTGACCTGCAGGATCCGGTCCAGCTTCACCTCGGACGGGCGGCCCCTCGAGTCCCACGGGCCGGTGCCGATGTCGATGTAATCCCGGTCCCGCCGTACCCCGTTGTTGCGGTCCCGCGTCGTGAGCTGGGCGGCCAGCAGGTAGTCACCGTTGCGGCCGACCACCAGGACGGGGCGGTCCTTGCCCCGGCCGTCGAGCTCCTCGAACGGCACCCACGTCCACACGATCTCGCCCGGCCCGGCCTCGGGGCCGGGGGCCGGGTCGTACTCCACCCTGGCCCGGCCGTGGAAGTCACCCGGGTAGTCCAGGACCTCACCCGCAGGCCCGACGCCGGCCGCATCGCCCGGTCGCGCGCTGCCCGGTCGCGCACCGCCCGGGACGACGCGGGGCTGGGCCGGGCGGGTCGAGCCCTGCCGCGACCCGGGCAGGCGGGGCTGGGGGCGGGAGCGCTGGGAGCCGGTGCCGTCGTCGTGCCGTCCGGGGGAGGGCGCGGAGGAACGCCGGACGTCCCGGACGAGGCGGGCCACCGCACGGCCGGCGGACAGCAGGCGGTTCAGGTTCAGGGCCATGGCACGAACCTACCAACGGGTGTCCGCGCCGCGGGGAACGAGCGCGTCGCATCGAGGCGGATCCGCGGCGGGAAACATGGAAGAATGGGGAGCCAGTCCCGCCTGGCCCCGCCAGGCGCGCCCACGTTCCCCAGTCGAAGGAAGATGCCCGTGTCGCCCATGGCGATCCACGCCCCGGTGCCCGCCGCCACCGATCCGGCGGTGATCCGTAACTTCTGCATCATCGCGCACATCGACCACGGCAAGTCCACCCTGGCCGACCGCATGCTGCAGTCCACCGGCGTGGTCCAGCCCCGGGACATGAAGGCCCAGTACCTGGACCGGATGGACATCGAGCGCGAGCGCGGCATCACCATCAAGTCCCAGGCCGTGCGCATGCCGTGGAACGTGGACGGCGCCGACTACGCGCTCAACATGATCGACACCCCCGGGCACGTGGACTTCACCTACGAGGTCTCCCGCTCACTCGCCGCCTGTGAGGGCGCGATCCTGCTGGTGGACGCCGCGCAGGGGATCGAGGCACAGACCCTGGCCAATCTGTACCTGGCCATGGAGAACGACCTGACGATCATCCCGGTCCTGAACAAGATCGACCTGCCCTCGGCCGAGCCCGAGAAGTACGCGGCCGAGATCGCCGGCCTGATCGGCTGCGATCCGGACGACGTCCTGCGCGTCTCCGGCAAGACCGGTGTCGGCGTGGAGGCCCTGCTGGACCGCGTCGTCGCCGAGATCCCGGCTCCCCAGGGGAACACGGACGGTCCGGCCCGGGCCATGATCTTCGACTCCGTCTACGACACCTACCGCGGCGTGGTCACCTACGTGCGCGTGGTGGACGGCAGGCTCTCCCCGCGGGAGAAGATCACCATGATGTCGACGGGCGCCACCCACGAGCTGCTCGAGATCGGCGTGTCCTCGCCCGAGCCGATCCCCTCGAAGGGCCTGGCCGTGGGCGAGGTGGGTTACCTGATCACCGGCGTGAAGGACGTGCGCCAGTCCAAGGTCGGTGACACGGTCACCTCGGCGGCCAAGCCGGCCACGGAGCGCATCGGCGGGTACGAGGACCCCAAGCCGATGGTGTTCTCCGGCCTGTACCCCATCGACGGCTCCGACTACCCGGTGCTGCGCGACGCGCTGGACAAGCTCAAGCTCAACGACGCGGCCCTGGTCTACGAGCCGGAGACCTCGGTGGCCCTGGGCTTCGGCTTCCGCGTGGGCTTCCTGGGCCTGCTGCACCTGGAGATCATCCGCGAGCGGCTCGAGCGAGAGTTCGACCTCGCGCTGATCTCCACCGCACCGAACGTGGTCTACGAGGTCACCCGGGAGGACGGACAGGTCATCACCGTGACCAACCCGTCCGAGTTCCCCGAGGGCAAGATCAACGAGGTCCGCGAGCCGATGGCCTCGATCACGATCATCGTCCCCTCGGAGTTCATCGGTGCCGTCATGGAGCTGTGCCAGGGCAAGCGCGGGCAGATGCGCGGCATGGACTACCTCTCCGAGGAGCGGGTGGAGATCCGCTACTGGATCCCGCTGGCGGAGATCATCTTCGACTTCTTCGACCAGCTGAAGTCTCGCACCAAGGGCTACGCCTCCCTGGAGTGGAAGACCGACGGCGATCAGGTCGCGGACCTGGTCAAGGTCGACATCCTGCTACAGGGCGAGCAGGTGGACGCCTTCAGCTCCATCACCCACAAGGACAACGCCTACTCCTACGGCGTGATGATGACGGGCAAGCTCAAGGAGCTCATCCCCCGGCAGCAGTACGAGGTGCCGATCCAGGCCGCGATCGGCTCCCGCATCATCGCCCGCGAGAACATCCGCGCGATCCGCAAGGACGTGCTCTCGAAGTGCTACGGCGGTGACATCTCCCGCAAGCGCAAGCTGCTCGAGAAGCAGAAGGAGGGCAAGAAGCGCATGAAGATGGTCGGCCGGGTGGAGGTCCCTCAGGAGGCCTTCATCGCCGCCCTGTCCTCCGAGGGCGCGGGTTCCGAGACCGGCGCCAAGAAGTAGCCAGCACATCGCAGCAGCAGTAGTAGGAGAGTAGTACCGCTTGCCTTCCATCCTTCCCGAGGGTGACCCCGCGCCCGACGACGGCCGGTTGCCCGCGCACGTGGCCCGCCGAGTGCGTGAGGCCGAGTCCGCCGGCGCGCCGCGGACGTTCAGCCTGTACGTCCACGTGCCGTTCTGCGAGGTCCGCTGCGGGTACTGCGACTTCAACACGTACACCGCCGAGGACCTGGGTCCCGGGGCGTCCCGCTCCAGCTATGCCGGCACGGTGACCGGCGAGCTCGACTTCGCCGCCGGGGTGCTGGCGGCCTCGGACGTGCCGGCACGGCAGCTGGAGACCGTGTTCTTCGGCGGCGGCACCCCCACGCTGCTGCCCGCCGCGGACCTGGTCGGCATCCTCGGCCGGGCCCGCGAGGTCTTCGGCCTCGCGCCGGGAGCCGAGGTCACCACCGAGGCCAACCCGGACTCGGTCACCGCGCGGTCGCTGGCCGAACTGGCCGCCGGGGGTTTCACCCGCGTGTCCTTCGGCATGCAGTCCGCGGTGCCCCACGTGCTGGCCACCCTGGACCGCACGCACCGCCCGGAGAACGTGCCGGCCGCCGTCGGGTGGGCCCGGGACGCGGGCCTGGAGGTGTCCCTGGACCTCATCTACGGCACGCCGGGAGAGTCCCTGGAGGACTGGCGGACCACGGTGGAGGCGGCGCTGGCGCTGCGCCCGGACCACGTCTCCGCGTACTCCTTGATCGTCGAGGAGGGCACCAAGTTCGGGTCCTCCGTCAAGCGCGGCGTCCAGGCCGACGTCGACCCCGACGACCAGGCGGACAAGTACCTGCTGGCCGAGCGGCTGCTCGCCGAGGCCGGCTACCGGTGGTACGAGATCTCCAACTGGGCCCTGGATCCGCTGGACGAGGGCATCCACCGCGCCCGCCACAACATGGCCTACTGGCGCGACCAGGACTGGTGGGGTGCCGGCCCGGGCGCCCACTCCCACCTCGCCGGCGTCCGGTTCTGGAACGCCAAGCACCCGGCCGCCTACGCCCAGCGTCTGGCCACCGGCGTGTCACCGTCCGTGGGCCGGGAGGAACCCGATGCCGAGGCCAGGTTCCTGGAGCGCGTCATGCTCGGTGTCCGGCTGTCGGAGGGCCTGGAGACCAGCGTCCTGGACGTGGCACCGGACGGCGGCGCCCAGGCCAGGGGTGAGATCGCGGCGATGATCGCCGAGGGACTGCTGGATGGCCGGGCCGCCCTGGCCGGCCGGATCATCCCGACCCTGCAGGGCCGCCTGCTGGACGACGCGATCGTGCGGCGGCTGGCGGGGTTCTGAGACGCCCCCACCGGTTCGTCATCCCCGAGGGGACCCATCCGGTGCGGTCCCGCGCCGGACATGTCCTGTGAGGACGGACGGACGGGCCTACTGGATCAGGCGCAGGTTGAACGGGTACCGGTACGGCCGGCCCTTGTTGCAGTGGATGCCCGCGGCCAGGCCGGAGATGGTCATGAACAGCCAGATGAGCATCGCGATGATCCCGAAGACCCCGCCGACCACGGGGATCAGGGCCAGCAGGTTCGCCACGATCGCCAGCACCGTGGGCGGCAGCGTGAAGTTCAGCGCCTCCTTGGCCTCCTGGGCCGTGAAGGGCCCGCGGTGGCGGAAGACGAGGTAGATCACCAGGGAGGGGACGAAGCCCAGGATGCCGCCGAAGTGCGCCAAGGTGGCCCACTGGCGGTCCTGCGCGGGCGTAAGGGGCGCGGCCTTGGCAGGGGAGCCCTGCAGGTGCTGGTCGCGCCGGGGCGCGGCGACCGGACGCTGGCGGTGCGGACCGCTGGGCTGCTGCTGTGACACGTCCTTCTGCCTCTCGGGAGTGGGGGTACTACGCCGGATTCCGTAGGACATCCTACGTGGATATCCGCCGTTGCTAGTCGCCCACGGCGGTGAGGAAGTCGATGACCTCCTCGACGCGGCCCAGCAGGGCGGGCTCGAGGTCGGCGTAGGTGCGCACCCGGGAGAGCAGCCGCTTCCAGCCGAGGCCGACGTCCTCCTTGGTCCGGTGCGGCCAGCCCAGGCCCTTGAGGATCCCGGTCTTCCAGTCCTGGCCCCTGGGCACCACCGGCCAGGCCTCGATGCCCAGCACGGCCGGCTTGATGACCTGCCAGACGTCCACGTAGGGGTGGCCGACGATCAGCACGTTGCCGCGCGCCCCGGGCACCCGCATCGCCTCCGCGGCGATGCGCTCCTCCTTGGACCCGGACACGAGGTGGTCCACGAGGATCCCGAGCCGGCGCTGCGGCCCGGGGGAGAAGTCGGCGATCGCACCGGCGAGGTCATCCACGCCGTGCAGGGGCTCGACGACGATCCCCTCCAGCCGGAGGTCCTCACCCCAGACCTTCTCCACCAGCTCGGCGTCGTGCAGGCCCTCCACCCAGATGCGGGAGGCGCGCGCGGTGCGGGCCCGGGCGTGGCTCACCCGCACGGACCCCGACGCCGTCCTGGCCGGCAGGGCCTTGCCCGTCACCCCGAGCGTGCGGCCCGGAGCGGCAGGCGCGGGGGGCACCACCTGGACCGGGTCGCCGTCCACGAGGAAGCCGAAGCCCAGCGGGAAGGACTTCGTCCGGCCCCTGCGGTCCTCCAGCACCACCAGGTGCACCCCGCCGGACTTCTCCACCCGCAGGACGGCCCCGGTGAATCCCGTGCCGGCGTCCTCCAGGACCGTGCCGCGGTCCGCGGGGACCTCCGGCACGGCGCGGGCCGCCGGCCGGAAGCCGCCGTCCAGGGTGCCGGGTCCCCAGCTGTTCCATTCCATGGGCCCCGACGCTAGCAAGGCGTCCCGGAGAACCCGGGGAACGGCTCGCGCCCGGCGTGAACCGGGTCGTGGGCGGAGCGGGACGGCTCGGACACGACCGGGTGGCGGGAGGCGCCGGGAGCGGACTGGACAGAGGTATTAGACTTGGCACTTGAACTCGACGAGTGCTAAGTGCATGGCCGGGACGACCGGTGCACCACTGACCGACGACGGGAGGGTGAGATGAGCGAGCAGCCGCGCCGCATGCAGGTGCTGCAGGCGATCGTGGAGGACTACGTGGCCTCCCGGGAACCGGTCGGCTCCAAGGCCCTCGTGGACCGCCACCAGCTGGGCGTGTCCTCGGCGACCGTGCGCAATGACATGGCCGCCCTGGAGGACGAGGGGCTGATCGTGGCCCCGCACACCTCGGCCGGGCGCATCCCGACGGACAAGGGCTACCGCGTCTTCGTGGACCAGATCTCCGAGGTCAAGCCGCTCTCGGCCGCGGAGCGCCGGGCTGTGCAGACCCTGCTGGACTCCTCCGATGACCTGCACGAGATGATGTCCCGCACCGTCCGGCTGCTCTCCCAGCTGACCCACCAGGTGGCCGTGCTGCAGTACCCGCACCTGGACTCCTCCACCGTGCGGCACCTGGAGCTGGTCGCCCTGGCCCCCCGCCGCGTCCTGGCGGTGGTGATCCTGTCCTCCGGCCAGGTGGACCAGCGCGCCGTCACCACCGAGCAGGACGTCTCGGAGACCTCCCTGAACGCCCTGAAGCAGCTGTTCCTGCGCCACCTCGACGGCCTGACCCCCGTCCAGGCCGCCGACGGGCTCCGGGCCGCCATGGCGACCGTGCCGGAGCAGGACCGGGAACTGGCGGGCGTCCTGGCCGGCCAGCTGGACCAGTTGCTGGCAGCCCGGCGCGAGGACCGCATCATCATGGCCGGCACGGCCAACCTGGCCCGGTCACCGGGGGACTTCCCGTACTCGATCGGCCCCATCCTGGAGGCCCTCGAGGAGCAGGTCGTGCTGTTGCGCCTGCTGACCGAGATGGAGCAGGATGTGCGGGGCCTGAGCGTGCGCATCGGGTCCGAGAACACCGGTTCGCTGGCCGAGACCTCGGTCATCGCGGCCGGTTACGGACCCGGGGCCGGTGCCAAGCTCGGGGTCGTCGGACCCACCCGCATGGACTACCCCGGCACGATGACCGCGGTCCGCGCCATCGCCCGCTACCTGTCCAGGATCCTGTCCCAGTAGACTGCCGGGCCGCATCAGACCCGAACACGAATCCCGTCCGGAAGGAATACCCCACACCGTGGCAGACCACTACGAGGTCCTCGGCGTCAGCCGTGACGCCTCTGCCGAGGAGATCAAGCGCGCCTACCGCAAGCTGGCCCGCAAGCTCCACCCCGACGTCAACCCCGCCCCGGAGGCCGGAGACCAGTTCAAGGAGGTCACCCGCGCCTACGAGGTGCTCTCGGACGAGGACAAGCGGCGCAACTACGACGCGACCGGCCACGAGAACGGCACCGGCGGCATGGGCGGATTCGGCGGGGGTGACTTCGGCGGCTTCCAGGACATCTTCGAGACGTTCTTCGGGGGCGGTGGCGGCATGGGCGGCGGCGGGCGTGGCCCGGCGAGCCGGTCCCGCCGCGGCCAGGACGCGCTGATCACCGCGCGGATCGACCTGGTGGACGCCGTGTTCGGCGTGGACAAGACCCTCGAGGTGGACACCGCGGTGGTCTGCCCGGAGTGTGACGGCTCCTGCTGCCGGCCCGGCACCCACCCCGAGACCTGTTCCATCTGCCACGGCCAGGGCGCCATCCGCCGCCCCGTCCGTTCCATCCTGGGCACGGTGATGGCCGCCGAGACCTGTTCGGCGTGCCAGGGCTTCGGCACCGTCATCCCGGATCCCTGCCGCGAGTGCAACGGCCAGGGCCGCGTGCGCGACCGCGCGTCCCTGACCATCAAGATCCCCGCCGGCGTCGCCACCGGCACCCGCATCCAGTTGGCCGGACGGGGGGAGGCCGGCCCGGGCGGCGGCCCCAACGGCGACCTCTACGTGGAGATCGACGTCCGGCACCACGACGTGTTCACGCGGGACGGCGACGACCTGCTGGCGACCATGACCGTGCCGATGACGGCCGCCGCCCTGGGCACCGAGCTCACGCTGGACACCTTCGACGGTGAACAGCAGGTGCCGGTCCGGGCGGGCACCCAGTCGGGTGAGGTGCAGGTGCTCAAGGGCCTGGGCGTCGGGCGGCTGCGCGGTTCCGGCCGCGGGGACCTGAAGGTCACCCTGCGCGTGGAGACCCCCACCCGGCTCGACGACGAGCAGCGGCGACTGCTCGCGGAGCTCGCGATGGCCCGCGGTGAGGAGGCCGTGCACGGCAGCACCGAGCACCGCGGGCTGTTCTCCAAGCTGCGGGACAACCTCAAGAACCTGTGAGCGATCGCCCGTGAGCAACCCGCTGTTCTACCTCGACGCCGGTTCGCTGGCCACCACCGCGCCCGGTGACGCCGTCGTGCTCACCGGCGCCGAGGCCCGCCACGCCGCCCAGTCGATGCGGCTGGGCCCGGGGGAGCCGCTCGACGTAGCCGACGGCTCCGGACGCCGGGTCACGGCGACCGTCGTCGCCGCCGCCCCCGACCGGCTGGAGGCGACCGCCCAGTCCGTCACGGACGAACCGGCACCGCGTCCGGAACTGGTCCTCGTGCAGGCACTGGCCAAGGGCGACCGGGACCTGATGGCCGTCCAGGCCGGAACCGAGCTCGGGCTGGACGCGGTCCATCCCTGGCAGGCCGAGCGCTCCATCGTGCGGTGGACGGGCGGGAAGCCGGGCAAGGGCGCCCGGACCGACAAGACGGCCAAGGCCCTGGCCAAGTGGGAGGCCGCCCTGCTGGCGGCCGCGAAACAGGCCCGGCGCACCCGGGTGCCGGAGGCCCGCGAGATGCTCGACGGCGTCGGGGTCGCGTCAGTCTGCGGCCCCGGGACGCTGGTGCTGGTCCTCCACGAGGAGGCGCAGGCCCCGCTCGGCGAGGCGGTGGCCGAGGCGGCCGCCGTGGACCGGATCGTGATGGTCGTGGGCCCCGAGGGCGGCATCAGCCCGGCCGAGCTCACGGCGCTCACCCAGGCCGGGGCCGTGCCCGTCCTGCTGGGGCGCAACGTGCTGCGGTCCTCCACCGCGGGGCCCGCGGCGACCGCCGTCGTCCAGCAACTGCTGGGACGTTTCGGGTCCCGGTCGTAGACTTCCACCAGAGCCACCCACCACAGCAGGAGCTGAACCCCCCGCCTTGAGCCTCCCCACCGATTCGACCGGAACCGACCGGGACCAGATCACCATCACCTTCGCCTCCGCCGAGGACATGGTCCGGACCCTGGGCACGCAGGACCTGTTGCTGCGCATCCTCGAGGGCATCTACCCCGGACTGGCCCTGGCCGTCCGGGGCCAGGACCTGGACGTGGACGGGCGGACCGCCGACGTGGGCCAGGCGCGCCAGATCATCGAGGACCTCAACGTGCTGGCCCGGCGGGGCACCACGATCACCCCGGAGGTGGTGGAACAGGTGTCCACCCTGGTCCGGGGCGGGTCCGGGGCCCGGGCCTCGGGGATGCTCTCGGCCTCCATCCTGTCCAGTCGGGGACGCAAGATCCGGCCCAAGACGGTCAACCAGCAGCGCTACGTCGAGTGCATCGACGAGCACACCGTCGTCTTCGGGCTCGGGCCGGCCGGCACCGGCAAGACCTACCTGGCCATGGCCAAGGCCGTCCAGGCACTGCAGGCCAAGGAGGTCAACCGGATCATCCTGACCCGCCCCGCGGTCGAGGCCGGGGAACGCCTGGGGTACCTGCCGGGGACGCTGTCCGAGAAGATCGACCCCTACCTGCGCCCGCTCTACGACGCCCTGCACGACATGGTGGAGCCGGAGTCGATCCCCCGGCTCATGGCGGACGGCACCATCGAGGTGGCCCCGCTGGCGTACATGCGCGGCCGCACGCTCAACGACGCCTTCATCATCCTCGACGAGGCCCAGAACACCACCGGTGAGCAGATGAAGATGTTCCTGACCCGGTTGGGCTTCGGCTCGCACATGGTCGTCACCGGGGACACCAGCCAGGTCGACCTGCCCCGCGGGACCGACTCCGGGCTGGCGCAGGCGGTCTCCGTGCTCGAGGGCGTGGACGACATCGCGGTGGTGCGGCTGACCTCCACCGACGTGGTCCGGCACCGCCTGGTCAGCCGGATCGTGGACGCCTACGAGGGGCTCAGCCATGGCCGTTGAGATCGTCAATGAGTCCGGCGTCGCCGTCGACGAGGAGTCGCTGCTGGGACTGGCCAGGTCCGTGCTGGCCGGACTGCACGTCCACCCCGGGGCCGAGCTGTCCGTGATCTGCGTGGACGAGGCGGCCATGGAGCAGCTGCACCTGGAGTGGATGGACCTGCCCGGGGCCACGGACGTGATGAGCTTCCCCATGGACGAGCTGCGTCCGGGCACCCCCGAGGCGCCCAGCCCCGAGGGGCTGCTCGGCGACGTGGTCATCTGCCCCCAGGTGGCGGCCGTGCAGGCCGCCCGGGGCGGGCACCCGACGTCGGATGAGATCCTGCTGCTGCTGACCCACGGCATCCTGCACCTGCTCGGCTTCGACCACGAGGAGCCCGAGGACCGCGCCGAGATGTTCGGCCTGCAGGCCCGGTTGCTCGGGGACTACCTCGGCCGGCCGGCGCCCGATCCCACCGAGGACTGAGCCGTGCTGACCACCATCCTGCTGGCGGTGCTGCTGGCGCTGCTGTTGCTCCTGACCTGGACGCTGGCCGTGGCCGAGACGTCCCTGGGCTACCTGTCCCGCAAGGAGGCCGAGGGCATCGCCCTGCGGCGCCCGCGCAGCCCAATCCTCACCGTGATGGCCCGCCTGCCCGAGCACCTGCACGCCCTGCGGTTCTGGCGATTGTTCGCCGAGACCACCGCGGCGGTCGCCGGCACCCTGTTCATCCACTCGCTGATCGGGATCGTGTGGCTCACCGCGGTGGTGTCCACGGTCCTGATGGGCCTGGTGGCACTGCTGCTGGTGGTGCTCTCCCCGCGCCAGGTCGGTACCCGGCACGAGGTGGCCGCCGCCCAGCGCACCGCCGGCCTCGTCCGGTTCCTCACCGTGCTGCTCGGCCCGCTCCCGGCCCGGTTCGCCGCGCCCGGGCCACGTTCGGAGGACGAGGAGGAGGAGGCCGCGGAGATCGAGGAGCGGCACTTCCGCGAGTTCGTGGCCCGCGCCAACGACGCCGACGTCCTGGAGGACTCCGAGGCCGAACTGATCCAGTCGGTCTTCGACATGGGGGACACGCTCGTGCGGGCCGTCATGGTCCCGCGCACCGACATCGTCACGATGGAGACGGGCACCTCCCTCGAGGACGCGATGAACCTGTTCCTGCGCTCGGGCTGCTCCCGCATCCCGCTGATCGGGGACAACGCCGACGAGGTCTTCGGGATGGTCTACCTCAAGGACGTCGCCCGGGCCCTGCACCGCGGTCCCGACGGCGACGTGGACCGGACCGCGCCCGTCGACCCGGTGGCCCGGGACGTCCGGTTCGTCCCGGAGTCCAAGCAGGTCTCCGCCCTGTTGCCGGAACTGCAGCGCGAGTCCAAGCACGTGGCCATCGTGGTCGACGAGTACGGTGGCACCGCCGGACTGGTCACGCTCGAGGACCTCATCGAGGAGATCGTCGGGGAGATCTCGGACGAGTACGACCGGCAGGACCGGCCCGAGGTCGAACCCCTCCAGGACGGGACCTTCCGGGTGGATGCCCGGATGGGCATCGACGACTTCGCCGAGATGTTCGGCGTGGACCTGGACGACGAGGACGACATCGACACCGTCGGCGGCCTGCTCGCCAAGACCCTCGGCCGGGTCCCGATCCAGGGCTCGTGCGTGACCGTACAGGGCATCGAACTGACCGCCGAGTCCCTCGAGGGGCGTCGCAACCGCGTCGCCCGTCTCATCGTCCGGGACACCGCCGGACCCCGACGCCGGCCGGGCACCGAACTGGTGCCGGCACCTCAGGACGAGGACGAACACACCGACGCCCACGCATACCGGGAGACCCGATGACCAACCTGCTCGACCCCAACGCGGTACCCGAGGGCTTCCGGGCCGGATTCGTCTCCCTCGTGGGGCGGCCCAATGCCGGCAAGTCCACGCTGACCAACGCCCTGGTGGGGGAGAAGGTGGCCATCACCTCCTCCAAGCCGCAGACCACCCGGCACACCATCCGCGGCATCGTCCACCGGGACGCCTTCCAGCTGGTGCTGGTGGACACCCCCGGGCTGCACCGGCCCCGGACCCTGCTGGGCCAGCGGCTCAACGACCTGGTGGCCGAGACGCTGGGTGAGGTCGACGCCGTCGGGTTCTGCATCCCGGCGGACGAGAGGATCGGGCCGGGGGACCGCTACATCGCCGGCCAGCTGGCCCTGCTGAACCGCCGCCCGGTCGTGGCGCTGGTGACCAAGACGGACAAGGTGAAGCCGGACCAGGTCGCCGAGCAGCTGCTGGCCGTCACGGCGCTGGGGGACGAGGTCCTGGGCCCGGAGAACGGCGGGGCCGGCTTTGCCGCCGTCGTGCCCGTCTCAGCGGTCAAGGGCCACCAGGTGGAGGACGTGGCCGAGGTGCTGGCCGGTCAGTTGCCCCTGTCCCCGCCGCTGTACCCCGGGGGCGAGCTCACGGACGAGCCGGAGGCCGTCATGGTCGCCGAGCTGATCCGCGAGGCGGCCCTGGAGGGGGTGCGGGACGAGCTGCCGCACTCCGTGGCCGTCGTGGTCGAGGAGATGAACCCCCGAGAGGGACGGCCCGCGGACAGGCCGCTGCTGGACGTGCACGCCAACGTGTTCGTGGAGCGGGACAGCCAGAAGGCGATCATCATCGGCAAGGGCGGCTCCCGGCTCAAGGCGATCGGCTCCCAGGCCCGCACCTCGATCGAGCGGCTCCTGGGCACCCCCGTCTACCTCGACCTGCGGGTCAAGGTCGCCAAGGAGTGGCAGCGCGATCCCAAGCAGCTCGGCCGGCTGGGGTTCTGACGCTCTCCCGACCCGCGGCGCGCGCGGTGCTAGTCTGATGCCATGCGTGACCGACTGGGACTCGCCGGGATCCTCCCGGACACCGTTGCGGGGCTGCTACTAGGCCGCCGCAACGGGGCTGAGCCGTCGGTCGTGGTGCCCGCCACGCGCTGACGCGCCGGGTGTTCGCAGCACCCGGTGGGGCCGGATCCCCGTTGCGGAGGAAGAACCACGGCCCCTGCCCCCGTCAGACCCTCCGGTCCACGCCGGATCCATGAAAGGCACGCTGAACAGCACCATGCGCAACCTGCAGAAGTCCTCCGGGATGAAGTTCCACAAGTACACCCCCTTCCAGGACCAGATCCAGGTCCACCTGCCGGACCGCACGTGGCCGGACAAGGTCATCACCGAGGCGCCCCGGTGGTGCGCGGTCGACCTGCGCGACGGCAACCAGGCCCTCATCGACCCGATGGGGCCGGAGCGCAAGCTGCGGATGTTCGAGCTGCTGGTGTCCATGGGCTACAAGGAGATCGAGGTCGGCTTCCCGTCGGCATCGCAGACCGATTTCGACTTCGTCCGCCAGCTGATCACCGAGGACCGGATCCCCGAGGACGTCACCATCCAGGTCCTCACCCAGTCCCGCGAGCACCTGATCGAGCGCACGTATGAGGCGCTCGAGGGCTGCCACCGCGCGATCGTGCACCTGTACAACTCCACCTCCGTGCTCCAGCGCCGCGTCGTGTTCCGCGAGGACCAGGACGGCATCGTGGACATCGCCACCTCCGGGGCCCGACTGTGCCGGAAGTACGAGGAGCAGATGAAGGGCACGGAGATCATCTACCAGTACTCCCCGGAGTCCTTCACCGGCACGGAGCTGGAGTTCGCCGCCCGCATCTCCAACGAGGTGGCCGAGGTCCTGGAGGCCTCCACCGACCGCCAGATGATCCTGAACCTGCCGGCCACCGTGGAGATGGCGACCCCGAACGTCTACGCCGACTCGATCGAGTGGATGCACCGCAACCTCGCCCACCGGGACGCCATCATCCTGTCCCTGCACCCGCACAACGACCGCGGCACCGGTGTGGCCGCCGCCGAGCTGGGCTACATGGCCGGCGCGGACCGGATCGAGGGCTGCCTGTTCGGCAACGGTGAGCGCACCGGGAACGTGGACCTGGTCACCCTGGGCATGAACCTCTACAGCCAGGGCATCGACCCGATGATCGACTTTTCCGACATGGACTCGATCCGCCGGACGGTCGAGTACTGCAACCAGCTCAAGGTCGCCGAGCGGGTGCCCTACGGCGGCGACCTGGTGTTCACCGCCTTCTCCGGTTCGCACCAGGATGCCATCAAGAAGGGCTTCGAGGTCATGGACGCCGACGCGGCCGAGGCCGGCACCGACCGGGACGGCATCCCGTGGGCGGTCCCCTACCTGCCGATCGACCCCCAGGACATCGGGCGCTCCTACGAGGCCGTGATCCGGGTGAACTCGCAGTCCGGCAAGGGCGGCGTGGCCTACCTGCTCAAGAGCGAGCACAACCTGGACCTGCCGCGTCGTGCGCAGATCGAGTTCTCCCACGTCATCCAGCGGATGGCGGACAGCCAGGGCGGGGAGGTCACGGGCGACCAGCTCTGGCAGGTCTTCCAGGACGAGTACCTGCCGGCCGAGGAGGGCCAGACCCGCTGGGGTCACTACCGGCTCGGCGCGGTGCACTCCGAGACCGCCGAGGACGGCAGCTTCACGATGACGGCCGAGGCAGACGTCGCGGGCGTGCGGCACCAGCGCACCGCGTCCGGCAACGGACCCATCGCCGCCCTGCTGACGATCCTGTCCGAGGACGGGCTCGACATCCGGGTGCTCGACTACACCGAGCACGCCCTGTCGGAGGGTGGCTCGGCGATGGCGGCGGCGTACGTCGAGTGCGCCGTGGGGGAGCGCGTCCTGTGGGGCGTGGGGCTGGACTACAACACCACGATGGCCTCGCTCAAGGCCGTCGTCTCCGCCGTCAACCGTGCCCTGCGGGACGACGCCGAACTGCTCGAGGCCATCGTCGGTCCCGCGGCGTCCGGGTCGGCCGCCCACTGACGGTCACCGACGATGGCGGGCCGGGGCGGCGGTTATGCCGCCAACAGCTATCGCACCGACGCCCTGGTGCTGCGCACCTACAAGCTGGGTGAGGCGGATCGCATCATCGTGCTGCTGACCCCCGGCCACGGCCAGGTCCGGGCCGTGGCCAAGGGGGTCCGCCGGACGACCTCGAAGTTCGGGGCCACCCTGGAGCCGTTCATGCTGTCCCGGCTGCAGCTCGTCCACGGCCGGAACCTGGACATCATCACCCAGGCCCAATCGGTCACCCCCTACGGCACCGCCATCGCCGCGGATTACGACGCCTACGCGGCGGCCTCCGCCATGGTGGAGACGGCCGAACGGCTGACGGTGACCGAGGTGGGGGAGCACGGTGGCGGGGTCGAGGCGCCGAGCCAGTACCGCTTGCTGCACGGGGCCCTGGCGGCCCTGGCACGGCGGGCCCACGCACCCCGCCTGCTGCTGGACTCGTACCTTCTGCGGGCCCTGGCGACGGCAGGCTGGGCGCCGAGTTTCACCTCGTGCGCCCGCTGCGGGGCGCCCGGGCCGCACCGCTCCGTCAACGTCACGCTCGGCGGCAGCGTCTGCGACGACTGCCGGCCGCCCGGGTCCTCGACGCCGGCCCCCCAGTCGGTGGCGCTGCTGGCCGCCCTGCTCTCGGGGGACTGGACGACCGCGGACGCCGCGCCGGAGGCCTCCCGGCGCGAGGCGGCCGGTATCGTGGCGGGGTACCTGCAGTTCCACCTGGAACGCCACCTGAAGTCCCTGGCCGTGATGGGCCAGGACGCCGACCGCAACCCCTAGAGGACCGCATGCCCCGTCGACCCGCCCGCGCCGTCCAGGAGCCGTACCCGCACCCCAGCGGGGCGCAACCACCGGTCATGGACCCGCGGTTCGTGCCACGCCACGTGGCGATCGTCATGGACGGCAACGGCCGGTGGGCCAACCAGCGCGGGCTGCCCCGCACCGAGGGCCACCGGGCCGGGGAGGCGGCCCTGCTGGACGTCATGGCCGGCGCCGTGCAGCTCGGGATCGAGTACGTGACCGTCTACGCCTTCTCCACGGAGAACTGGAAGCGCTCCCCGGAGGAGGTGCGCTTCCTGATGGGCTTCTCCCGCGACGTGCTGCGCCGCCAGCGGGACACCCTGGACTCCTGGGGGGTGCGGATCCGGTGGAACGGCCGCCGGCCCCGGCTGTGGAAGTCCGTCGTGGACGAACTGCTCGTCGCCGAGGACCAGACCCGGCAGAACACCCGCTGCCACCTGACGATGTGCGTGAACTACGGCTCGCGGGCCGAGATCACCGACGCGGTGAAGGACATCGCCCGGGAGGTCGAGGCCGGGCGGCTGTCCGCGGCGGGCATCCGGGAGGAGACCATCACCCGGCACCTGGACGAGCCGGACGTCCCGGACGTGGACCTGTTCCTGCGCACCTCGGGGGAACAGCGGCTCTCCAACTTCCTGCTCTGGCAGTCCGCCTACGCGGAGCTGGTCTTCCTGGACACGCTGTGGCCGGACGTGGACCGGACCACCCTGTGGGACGCCGTCGAGGTCTACGCCCGGCGCGACCGCCGTTACGGGGGAGCCGTGGACCGGTCGGGCGACGCTCAGGCGTAGGCACCCAGCCACGTGAACATCTCGCGGGCGGCCGTCCGGCGGATGGGCTCGACGGAGGCCATCACGTCGTGCAGGGCGCCGGGATGGCGGACCACCGTCACGTGCCGGCCGAGGCGGGTGGCACGCTGGGCCAGGACCTCCACGTCCAGCACGACGTCCGCGGCCGTCATGTCCTCGGACCACCTGGTGCCGAAGACCGTGCGGTCGGACAGCATGACGTAGACCGGCTCGGCCAGCCCCAGCCCGGACGCCACCCGGGCGTGCCCGGCCATCACCGCCTGCAGCCAGCCGCCGGGCACCTCGAAGGAGTGCCGGGGACGCCAGAGCGGGTGCAACGCCCAGTCGCCCTCGGCCTCGTCCGAGATGGACCGCCAGTAGTGGTCCACGCGGGGCAGCCTCAGGAAGCTCTTCGGCTGCAGCCGGGCCACCGGGTCCAGCACGGCCTGGGCCATCAGCCGCACCAGCGCGGAGCCCTGCATCTCCAGCCAGGGGCTGTTCAGCACCAGGGCCCGGGCCCGGCCCGGATGCCGGTCGGCCCACAGGGAGAGGGTGAGCCCGCCGGTGGAGTGTCCCATCAGCACCGGGGGCTCGGGGTGGTCCCCGGCGATCAGGCGCAGCGCCGAGCCGATCTCGTCGTCGTAGACCTGCAGGCTCTGGACCCAGCCGGGAGTCTGGCCCGGGCGCAGCGAGCGTCCGTACTTGCGCAGGTCCAGGGCGTGGAAGGCGTAACCGTGCTCCTCGAAGAGCCGGGCCAGCGGGGCGTTGTAGAAGTAGTCCGACCAGCCGTGGACATACAGCACGGGAACCCGGTGCCGTAGCCTGCCGGCAGCCCGCTCACCGGTCGCCGGACCCCGGGCGACCCGGACGAGGGTGGCCACGTTGGGGCCCTCCTCGTCCACCTCCAGCGGGACGGTCAGGCGCTCGAAGCCCTCCAGCACGTCCGGGACCCACACCCCGGGCGGCGAGTCCTCCAACAGGTCCCCCTCGGGACCGGTGAGGGGCTCCTGCGCGGGCCGCGGCTCGTCCGGGGTGTCCGGTTCGTCCCGGGTCGATGGCAGGGAGGGCATGACGGCCAGCCTACGATGGAGTCATGCCCCACCCCGACCTCACCCTGCCGCGGGTCTACCCGGCCTTCTTCAACGCCTTCTTCAAGGGCATGGACGCCGAGAAGGCCCACCACGCCGGCTTCAGCATGATCCGCGCCACCGAAGCCACCGGGGTCTCGGCCGCGCTGCGCCGACTGACCCGTCCCCACCCGTCGCTGACCACCCGCGTCATGGGACTGGACTTCCCCTCGCCCTTCGGGCTGGCGGCCGGTTTCGACAAGCAGGGACTGGGCACGGCCGCCCTGGCCGACCTCGGCTTCGGCCACATCGAGGTGGGGACGATCACCGGGCAGGCGCAACCGGGCAACCCGGCGCCGCGGCTCTTCCGGCTCGTCGAGGACCGCGCCCTGATCAACCGGATGGGCTTCAACAACGACGGGGCCGCCGCCGTCGCGCCCCGCCTCAAGGCCACCCGCAAGACGCTGACCCGGCGGTTCGGCAGCCGTCGTCCGGTCCTGGGGGTGAACATCGGCAAGACCAAGGCGGTGCCGCTGCAGGACGCCACCCGGGACTACCTGGTCTCCACCGCGGCCCTGGCACTCCACGCCGACTACCTGGTGGTCAACGTCTCCTCGCCGAACACCCCGGGACTGCGCCAGCTCCAGGACATCGAGGCGCTGGCCCCGCTGCTCGCCCAGGTCCGGGCCACGGCCGACCGGACGACCGGACGTCACGTCCCGCTGGCCGTGAAGATCGCCCCGGACCTGGCCGACGAGGACGTCGACGCCGTGGCCGGGATGGCCGTCGAACTGGGCCTGGACGGGGTCATCGCCACCAACACCACGATCAGCCGCGAGGGGCTCCGCACCCCGGCCGCCGAGGTGGAGGCCATGGGTCCCGGCGGCCTGTCCGGGGCCCCGCTGAAGGACCGGTCGCTCCAGGTGCTGACCCGCCTGCGGTCGGGGCTGCCGGACTCGGTGGCCCTGGTCTCCGTCGGCGGGGTGACCACCGGCGCAGACGTGCAGCAGCGACTCGACCTCGGGGCCGACCTGGTCCAGGGCTACACGGCGTTCCTGTACGAGGGGCCCTTCTGGGCGGCGCGCATCAACCGCGACCTGGCGCGGGGACGCTGAGCCTCCCGGTCAGGCGGGGTACTGGCCCCGCTTGACCTGGGGCTTGGGCAGGCGCAGCCGGCGCAGCTGCATGGCGCGCATCACCCCGTACCAGCGCACGCCGCGTTCGACCGCGCCGAACTTCTCCGTCAGGCGCCCCTTGAGCTGGAACGAGACGAGGACGCCCTCGAGGACCACCAGGAGCACCAGCGCCCACAGGGAGAACGTGAGCCACAGCTGCAGGTCCGTGTTGGGCAGGAACGCCATGAACACGTAGACGAGGACGATGATCATCAGCCACTCGCCCAGGCCGGTGCGGGCGTCCACGAAGTCCCGGGCGTAGCGCTTCTGCGGTCCACGGTCGCGGAGCGGCATGTGCCGCTCGTCGCCGGTCTCCATGGCGAGCCGCATCTTCTGCCGCTCGGCGGCCTCGGCCTCGCGGGACGCCGCCCGGGCGGCCTTGCGGTCGTCCGGCACCAGCGGGCGGCGGCGGGCCGCCTCCTGCTGGGCGCGCGTGGGGGTCGGCCCCTTCTTCTGCCGCGGGGCAGCGCCGACCTCCTCTGCGGGCACCACGGGCATCTCGGCAGGGTTCTCGGTGGTCTTCTTGCGTCCAAACACCCGTTCATTCTAGGTCGTCGGGGCCCGCCCGTGGGCCAGGCCGGGCCCGTGCCACCGGCCGGTCCGGATCGGTACGCTGGCCCCATGCCCGAACAGCCTGACCGTGACCTGATCACCCGCCTCGCCGATGCCGTGGACGCGCTGATGCCCCAGGCGATCTCCACCCTGGAGGACCTCGTGGCCATCCCGGGCATCGCCTGGGACTCCTTCGACCGCGAACCCCTCGAGCGGTCCGCCCGCACGGTCGCCGAGCTGATCCGCGGCCTGGGACTGGACGACGTCGAGATCCTGACGGAGGCAGGCGGCGGACCGGCCGTCGTCGGGCGCCGCCCGGCCGCACCCGGACAACCGACGGTCCTGCTCTACGCGCACCACGACGTCCAGCCCGTGGGGGACCTGGCCCTGTGGCAGACCGAGCCGTTCACCGCCGTCGAGCGCGACGGCCGGCTCTTCGGGCGCGGCGCGGCCGATGACAAGGCCGGCATCATGGTCCACCTGACGGCGCTGAAGGCACTGCTCGACGTCGGCGCGGACCCCGGGGTGGGCGTCACCTTCTTCATCGAGGGGGAGGAGGAGGCCGGTTCACCCACGTTCCGGGCGTTCCTGGACAGGCACCGTGACCGGTTGGCCGCGGACGTCATCGTGGTGGCCGACTCCGGCAACTGGAAGGTCGGCGTGCCCGCCCTGACCACCTCGCTGCGGGGACTGGTGGACGGGGTCATCGGGGTGCGCGTCCTGGACCACGCCGTGCACTCCGGGATGTACGGCGGGCCGGTCCTGGACGCCCCCACGCTGCTGGCCCGGCTCATCGCCACCCTGCACGACGACCAGGGCAACGTCGCGATCGCGGGCCTGGAGCAGCGGCATCACGCGGCGATCGAGTACCCGGAGGCCGACTACCGTGCCGATGCCTCGGTCCTGGACTCCGTGCGACTGGCCGGCAGCGGCCCCCTGGCGGACCGGTTGTGGAACCGGCCGGCCCTGAGCATCATCGGGACGGACGTGCCCCGGCTGGAGGTCGCGTCGAACACCCTGCAGCCGGAGGCCCGCGCCAAGTTCAGCCTGCGGCTGGGGCCCGGAACCGACCCGGAACAGGCCATGGCCGCGGTGCGTGAGCACGTACTGGCCCAGGACCTGTTCGGCGCCGAGGTCTTCTTCGAACCGGGGGAGACCGGCCAGCCCTTCGCCACCGACACGTCGGCGCCCGCGGCCCGGGCGATGCTGGACTCCCTGCGGGACGCCTGGGGCGTGGAACCGGTGGAGACCGGGATCGGCGGCTCCATCCCCTTCACGGCGGACCTCGTGGAGGTCTTCCCGGCGGCGACGCTGCTGATCACGGGCGTGGAGGACCCGGACTCCCGCGCGCACTCGGCCAACGAGTCGCTGCACCTCGGTGACTTCCGCAACGCCGTGCTGGCCGAGGCCCTCCTGCTGGTCCGGCTCGGCGCCGGCGCCTAGACTCGTCGGACCGGCCGGGAATGTTCCGGCCACCCGTGCTGTTGGCACCGGTGACGGCGGGCCCTGTCCGCCGACCCCGAGGGGGAGTAGACGCGCAGAAGAAGGAGCGATCATGAGCGTTTCCGCAGAAGCATCCGGGACTGAGATCCCCACCGCCCAGCCCGCCGAGGGCCTGGACGCCCACGAGGTCGCCCTGACCGACGTGGCCGCCACGAAGGTCCGCACCCTGCTGGAGCAGGAGGGCCGTACCGACCTGCGCCTGCGGGTGGCCGTGCAGCCCGGAGGGTGCTCCGGACTGATCTACCAGCTCTACTTCGACGAGCGGGTGCTCGAGGGCGACACCCTGCGTGACTTCGACGGTGTCGAGGTCATCGTGGACAAGATGAGCGTCCCGTACCTCACGGGTGCCACCATCGACTTCGAGGACACCATCTCCAAGCAGGGGTTCACGATCGACAACCCGAACGCCGGCGGTTCCTGCGCGTGCGGAGACTCCTTCCACTGAGCCACCGCGGGATTCGAGCCGGATCCCCGCAGAACCGAGTGCCCGGGCCCCTTGGGGGTCCGGGCACTCGGCGTTTCCGCGTGTCATGGGGCAGACGATCAGGACGGTAAGCTCTACAGTAGGTAGTAAACCTAGGGGTCCCCCTGTGGCTTCGTCGTCCCGGCCCAGACGCTGGCGCGGCATGGTCCGTCACAGGAGGCATTCGCACTCAAGATGAAGAGGAAGGGCCGTCTGTGAGATCGCAGAATCAAGCCGGCAGCCGTGGCAGGCGTCTCCTGAAGGGGGGAGCGCTTGCCGTCGTGGCAGCCGTGGTCCTGTCCGGTTGCTCCGAGCAGGTCCAGCGTGGCTGGCTGCCGGGCACGCGGGAGACCACGAACCAGTCCGCCGAGTTGACCGACCTGTGGGTCAACTCCTGGATCGCAGCCCTGATCGTGGGCCTGGCGGCCTGGGCCATGATGCTGTGGTGCATGGTCGCCTACCGGCGCCGGAAGAACGACAAGGGCTACCCGCGCCAGATGGCCTACAACGTCCCGTTGGAGACGCTGTTCACCGTCATCCCGATCATCATGGTCCTGACCCTGTGGGGCTTCACCGACCGCGTCCAGCGCTCGGTGGACACCCCGGTGGAGGACTCGCCGCTGACCGTTCAGGTCTACGGCAAGCAGTGGGCCTGGGACTTCAACTACAGCTACGACGGCCAGGAGAAGCACCTTGCCGGCGTCCAGGCACAGCTCGACGGCACCGAGGGTGTCGAGGAGACGCTGCCGACCTTGTACCTGCCGGTGGACGTCCCGGTCGAGTTCGAGCTGAACTCGCGTGACGTCATCCACTCGTTCTGGGTCCCCGCGTTCCTGCGCAAGCTGGACATGGTCCCGGGCAAGACCAACTACATCTACCTGACGCCCCAGGAAGAGGGACGCTTCCAGGGCAAGTGCGCCGAACTCTGCGGCGAGTACCACTCCGAGATGCTCTTCAACGTGGAGGTCGTCTCCGAGGCCGAGTTCCGGGAGCAGCTGTCCCGGATGGAGGACGGCCACCTGGGTGAGGAGTACAACCGCAACCCGAACGAGAACCCGGACGGCTGGCGTGACTCCCAGGTCCAGAACCAGGGTGACGGCACCCTGCGCGGCGAGTCCGGCGGTTCGACCGGTGGCGAGGACCTGACAGGTGAGGGAGACAACTGATGACCACCTATGAGTACGCCACGGACGAGGCGGCGGCCCAGCCGCGCGTGGTGCCCGTCTCCAAGGGCAGGATCGTCGTCAACTGGCTGACGACCACCGACCACAAGACGATCGGGTACATGTACCTGATCACGTCCTTCATCTTCTTCTGCATCGGCGGCGTCATGGCGCTGCTGATCCGCGCCGAGCTCTTCGAGCCGGGCATGCAGTTGCTCCAGACGAAGGAGCAGTACAACCAGCTGTTCACCATGCACGGCACGATCATGCTGCTGATGTTCGCGACCCCGCTGTTCATCGGCTTCGCCAACGTCATCATGCCGCTGCAGATCGGCGCGCCGGACGTGTCGTTCCCCCGCATGAACGCCCTGGCGTTCTGGTTCTTCCTGTTCGGCTCGATCATCGCGGTGGCCGGTTTCCTCACCCCGCAGGGTGCGGCCTCGTTCGGCTGGTTCGCGTACGCGCCCCTGTCGAACACCACGTACTCGCCGGGCGTGGGCGGTGACCTCTGGGTCTTCGGCCTGTTCCTGCAGGGCTTCGGCACCATCATGGGTGGCGTCAACTTCATCACCACCATCCTGACCATGCGCGCCCCGGGCATGACCATGTGGCGCATGCCGATCTTCACCTGGAACACCCTGATCACCGGCATCCTGGTCATCATGGCGTTCCCGCCGCTGGCCTCCGCCCTCGCGGCGCTGGGCATGGACCGCCGCTTCGGCGGACACGTCTTCGACCCGGAGAACGGCGGCGCCATCCTGTGGCAGCACCTGTTCTGGTTCTTCGGCCACCCGGAGGTCTACATCATCGCCCTGCCGTTCTTCGGCATCGTCTCGGAGATCATCCCGGTGTTCAGCCGGAAGCCGATCTTCGGCTACAAGTCGCTGGTGTTCGCCACCACCGCGATCGCCGCGCTGTCCGTGACCGTGTGGGCCCACCACATGTACGTCACCGGTTCCGTGCTGCTGCCGTTCTTCTCGCTGATGACCATGCTGATCGCGGTCCCCACCGGCGTGAAGTTCGTCAACTGGATCGGCACCATGTGGCGGGGTTCGCTCACCTTCGAGACCCCCATGCTGTGGACGCTCGGCTTCATGGTGACCTTCCTGTTCGGTGGCCTCACCGGCGTCATCCTGGCCTCCCCGCCGCTGGACTTCCACGTCTCGGACACGTACTTCGTGGTCGCTCACTTCCACTACGTGGTCTTCGGCACCGTGGTGTTCGCGATGTTCGCAGGGTTCTTCTTCTGGTGGCCCAAGTTCACCGGCAAGATGCTCAACGAGCGCCTGG